>JBDSIC010000065.1:0-6357 GCA_039918195.1 Mucilaginibacter sp. | reverse complement strand
TTTCACATCAGCAACTACTTGTTTAATGTTTTGCTCCTGGTCGCGGGGGCATATCAGCAGGCTGTTGTTTGATTCCACTACGATGAAATCGTGCAGGCCCTGTAATATCACCAGTTTTTCGCCGGGTACGTTTACCATGCAGTTTGATGAATCGTACATGATCACCTTTTCGGCAGGTATAACGGCATTGCCAACATAATCCTTATCAGATAGTTCGTAGATGGAAGCCCAGGTGCCTAAGTCGCTCCACCCAAACTCTGATGGCAATACGTACACGTTGTCGGCCTTTTCCATTATGCCGTAATCGATAGAAATATTGGTGCATTGCTGGTAGGCGTTATGCACGTGTTTTTTTTCATCATCAGTATTGTAAACAGAACGGGCTTCAGCAAATATCTCGTACATATCGGGCAGGTAATTGCCAAATGCCTTTATTATAGCTGATGCCGACCAAACAAATATACCGGCGTTCCATAAAAAGTCGCCGCTTTGTATAAAGGTTTTGGCCAGTTCGGTATTGGGTTTCTCGGTAAAGGTTTTTACCTTATGAAAATCCTCGCCAATTGATTGTTCGGTAAATTGTATGTACCCGTAACCTGTATCGGGCCTTGATGGCTTTATACCTAATGTGATCAGGCATTTATTGGCCATTGCCGTTTCCAGCGATTTTTCTATAGTGGCCACAAAAGCGACCTCGTCCAATATCAGGTGATCTGATGGCGCTACAACAATGGCGGCATCAGGATTAAGGCTTTCTATTTTAAAACAGCCGTAAGCCACGCATGGCGCGGTATTGCGCATTACCGGCTCGGTAAGTATCTGGTTATCGGCCATACCCGGCAATTGCTCTTTTACCAGCTGGGTGTAGTTTTCGTTGGTCACAACAAAAATATTCTCCTTAGGGCAAACTTTTAAGAAACGGTCGTACGTGTTCTGTATCAGTGTTTTCCCGGTGCCGAGTATATCAATAAATTGCTTTGGATACGATGTTCTGCTGATAGGCCAAAAGCGGCTTCCGATGCCGCCGGCCATGATAATGGCATAATAGTTTTTATTCATGAAAGGATTAAATGTTACCAGTTTGTCGATGCCAAAGTTGAACAATAATTTGTAAATTACAGCTTAAATAATTTAAACTTCGTTTATCGCAATAAAAAGCGATAAATAAACGAAATGTTTTTATTAATAAATCATTTCAGCATAAAATTTTAATTTAAAGCCATCGTTTATTTAAAAATATTTCTTATTTTGAACTTTTAATTTTCAAGCATAACAACTACTAATGATAGAGACTAAAAAGTCGCTTTTTGATAATCTTCAAAATTTTTTCGGGTTCGATAACTTCAAAGGCGACCAGGAAGCGATTATTACTAATATTCTTGCCGGTAACGACACGTTCGTGATCATGCCTACCGGTGGGGGTAAATCCATGTGTTACCAGCTTCCCGCGCTGATGAGCGAGGGTACAGCCATCGTTATCTCGCCGCTGATCGCCTTAATGAAAAACCAGGTAGACCAGTTAAGGGCATTCGGCGGATCAGACAGTATCGCCCATTTTTTAAATTCATCGTTAACAAAATCAGAAATAGCCAAGGTTAAAGAGGACGTGCTGGACGGTAAAACAAAATTGCTGTACGTAGCGCCCGAATCATTGACCAAGCAAGAGAATGTTGATTTTTTACGCCTCAACCAGGTATCATTCGTGGCGGTTGACGAAGCGCATTGTATATCCGAATGGGGACATGATTTCCGCCCCGAATACCGCAAAATAAGGCAGGTTATCAGTAACATAGGGGATAATATACCCATTATAGCCCTTACAGCTACGGCCACGCCTAAAGTGCAGCACGATATTCAGAAAAACCTGCAAATGAATAACGCGACGGTTTATAAATCGTCGTTTAACCGTACCAACCTATTTTACGAGGTGCGTGCCAAGCGTAACGTGATTAAAGAGATTGTTAAGTACGTTAAGCAAAACCAGGGTAAATCGGGCATTATATATTGCCTGAGCCGTAAAAAGGTGGAAGAAGTTGCCGAAGCACTTCATCTGAACGGGATAAAGGCTTTACCTTATCATGCCGGTCTTGATGCTAAAGTTCGCGCCGATACGCAGGACAGGTTCCTGATGGAAGATGTGGACGTTATTGTGGCTACCATTGCCTTCGGTATGGGTATTGATAAACCCGATGTTCGTTACGTGATACACCACGATGTACCTAAAAGCATGGAGGGTTATTACCAGGAAACAGGCCGCTCGGGCCGCGATGGCGGCGAGGGTGTTTGTGTAGCTTTCTATTCGCAAAAGGATATTGATAAGCTTCAAAAATTTATGAAGGATAAACCGGTTGCAGAACGCGAGATCGGTACACAAATATTAAAGGAGGTAATTGACTATGCAGAATCATCTATATGCCGTCGTAAGCAAATTCTTCACTATTTTGGTGAGAATTTTGAGGAATCGTCCTGTGGTAACATGTGCGACAATTGCTGTGCGCCCAAAACACACTTTGATGGCGAAGAGCAATTACACAAGGCGTTAAGCCTGATAAAAGACATCGGCGAGAAGTTTGACGACAGATACATCATTGATGTACTGGTAGGTGCAGATAACCCGCAGATACGCAACTATGAGCACGATACGCTGCCTTATTTCGCTTCGGGTAAGGAAGATGGTGAAAACCTGTGGAACTCTTTACTGAGGCAGGCACTGCTGAACAATTTCCTGTCCAAAGATATAGATCAGTACGGCCTTTTAAGGCTTACTGATAAGGGTCACGAATTTATTGACAACCCTTACAGTATACGTTTTGTGCTGAACCGTATTATTGAAGCGCCCGATGAGGACGATTCTGAAGACGGCCCTAAACAGGGCGGTGGCGCACTGGATGCCGCGTTACTGCAAATGCTGAAGGATCTCCGCAAAAAGATAGCGAAACAAAAAGGCCTGCCGCCATTCGTGATATTCCAGGATCCGTCGCTGGAGGAAATGTGTACACATTATCCTATCACTACCGATGAATTGAAACAAATATCCGGTGTGGGTACAGGCAAGGCCATGAAATTTGGTGCGCCGTTCATCGAACTAATAAACAAATATGTTGAGGATAACGAGATAGACCGCCCGATAGATATGGTGATAAAAAGCGCAGCCAACAAATCGGCGCTAAAAGTTTATATTATTCAAAACATTGACAGGCATTTGAACCTGGAAGACATAGCCGCCTCAAAAGGTATCTCGTACGAGGATATTTTACGCGAGGTGGAATCTATAGTAAATTCGGGCACCAAACTTAACCTAAACTACTATATTGACGAGGTAATAGACGAAGACAAACAGGAAGAAGTATTTGACTACTTTAAAACCGCGGAGATAGACTCTATCGACAACGCCCTTGTAGAACTGGGCAACGATGATTACACGTACGAAGAAGTACAACTCATGCGCATTAAATTCATGAGTGAGTTAGGGAATTAGTGTTAGAGATTAGAGACTTGTGATTAGAGATTAGTATTTTAACTCTTATTCCAATTGCACAAGCTAGTCACTTCGCCACAATCTTAAACTCTGTCCTTCTGTTCAACTGCCGTCCTTCTTCTGTACCGTTATCCGCTATAGGCTGGCTTTTGCCATACCCTTTATATATCAGCCTTGCAGCATCTACTTTACCGGTCACCAGGTAATTATAAACAGCTTTTGCACGGTTATGCGACAGTGTTTGGTTAAGCTGATCATTGCCAATGTTGTCCGTATGGCCCGATACTTCTATTCGCACTTTTGGGTTTAAGTTCATGAACTGTACCAGTTTGCCCAGTTCTGATTTAGATTCGGGCTTAAGGTCGAATTTGTTGGTGTCAAAAAATATGTTTTTCAGTATCACTTTTTTGCCAATATCTATAGGCGAAAGGGAAACAGTTACATTGAAAGGATTCTTCGGCTCGCGGCCAACCAGCGTGAAGTTTTCTGAGTAAAACAAGTAGCCATTCTTCGAAATATTTAACCCGTAGTTTTTGCCCGATGTCAGCGTAGCCAGAAAGTCGCCCCTGTCGGCCGAACTAAAATCGCGGTAAACGGTTTTACTTTTTTCCAGGTCGATGATTTCCACCTCGGCTTCTAAAGGCTGGTCTGTGGTGGCATCCTTCACATTGCCTTTAACATAGGTTACCAGTTTGGGGCGTACATTGGCCGGCATTTCAAACGTGTAAATATCAAAGCCGCCAACACCCTGCAAGTTGTTTGACGAGAAAAAGGCATAATCGCCATTGGCGGTAAGCGTAAGCCCGTTCTCGTCGCCGCCGGAGTTAATGGGGTAGCCCAAATTTACGGGCTTTTGCCATTGCCCTTTTTCATCGGCACGGCTAATAAACAGGTCCTTATTTCCCATTCCCGGCCAGCCGTTGGAGCAAAAGTACAGCGTGTTATCATCCGGGTGTATAAACGGCGATTGCTCATCATACGACGTGTTGATGTTAGGCCCCATATTCTCAGGTTCGCCCCAGCCGTTATTCGTCAGTGTGGTTTTCCAAATATCATAGCCGCCAAATCCACCTGTTTTATTGCTTACAAAGTACAGTGTATTGCCATCAGCGCTGATGGATGGTTGCGATTCCCAGGCACCGGTGTTTACAGGCGGGTTTAGGCCAAGGGGCTTATCCCAGCTGTCGCCTTTTTTTTGCACAATGTAGATATCGCATTTACCACGGCCGTCGGGACGGTTACAGCCTGTAAAAAACAGGTAGCGCCCGTCCTGTGATATAGACTGCGCGCCTTCATTATAGTTAGGTGTATTTATCCTGCTGCTCAAACTGGTAGATGTTTGCCATTTACCATCTTTCTTTATGCTCTTATAAAAATCCTCGTTGGCGTTTATTTTGCGGGTAAATATCAGCATACTTTCATCGGCAGTGGCAACCGGCATATATTCATCATCTGCTGAGTTTATCTGTGGCCCCATGTTTTCGGGCTTAAAGGCGACAGGGTGCTTTACAGCATCTTCGGCAAATTTGCAGTCGACCACCAGTTTTTGCGCATAGCTGGTATTCTGTGCGTTAAAATTAGGGTAGGTAAGATATTTTTCCAGGTGCTGCCGGGCCTTTACGTACTGCGCTTCGTTAATTTCAACCTCGCCCAATTTGAGGTAAATGCCCCGGTTAAACTCGGGGTTAATAGCAATGGCTTTATTGTAATACTCAACAGCCTGCTTGTAGTTACGCTTAAACCTGGACATGTCGGCCAATTGAATGTTCGCTTCGATAAACGCCGGGTCGCTATTAACAGCTTCCTTTAGCTCAATAATCGCCTCATCATATCGCCGGGTATCCATAAAGCGATTTGCTGCCGCGAAGTGTTTTATGGCCTGCTTATCCTTGCTCGTGTACCCATTTTGACAATAGGCAGGCACGAGAAATACCATCATTAACAGTATAAGAAGGGGCGATCTCATAGATGTGGTACGATAATTAGTAACGTAAGTTACAACTATTACGGAATATTCAGGAATTTATGCGTTTGTAGTGATATTTCCCACTGAGGGTTATTCATCACATAATCAACAATTAAGGGTGTCACTTCTTTCGACTTTGACCACTCGGGCTGTAAAAAAAGTTTACAATCCGGGCCTACCAGTTTGGCATTTTGTTCGGCAAACTCAAAATCCGACTTATTGAAAATGATAACCTTTAGCTCATGCGCCGCAGCGGCAACGCCGGCGGTAGGGGTTTTAAATTTTTTTGGCGACAGGCATATCCAGTCCCAGTTACCTGATAGCGGGTAAGCGCCTGAGGTTTCTATAAAGGTTTTTATACCTTTTTCGTGCAGTGCGTTCGTAATATAATCCAGGTTGTATATTAATGGCTCGCCACCGGTAACCACCACATTTTTAGATGGGAACTGATCGGCATTTTGGGCTATGGTATCGGCAGCGGTAAGCGCGTGCAGTTCGGCATCCCAGCTTTCTTTTACATCGCACCAATGGCAGCCCACATCGCAGCCGCCAAGGCGTATAAAGTAAGCGGCTTTACCGGTATTGTACCCTTCGCCCTGTATGGTATAAAATTCTTCCATTAAGGGAAGCAGTGTGCCGTCGTCCGGAATTACGTGTGCCATAATAATTTTGCAAATATACGCATTCAGTTTGTGCAGATTTGTTCAGCAGCTTTTAATTGCGGGCAATATTCACTATTATTACTTAAAATTTACTTTTTATGAAGAAGTATTACCGGCCTCTTATCCTCTTCGTAATGTTATGCTGTACCTCGTGTGTTGATATTGAGGAACGGTATAGTTTCCGTGCTGATGGCTCGTGCAATGTGGTATATGGCTTTGATATGAGCCGCGCCATTACGGTATTAAAAAAT
>JBDSIC010000064.1:0-2943 GCA_039918195.1 Mucilaginibacter sp. | reverse complement strand
AAACATGCTATGGGCGACAAAGTAACCATTATTAAGATAGACGTGGATAAAAACCCGGAAGTTGCGAGCGCTTACAATATTCAAAGCGTGCCTACACTCATCGTTTTTAAAAACAGTGAAAACAAATGGCGCCAATCCGGCGTGGTGCAGGCCCAGCAATTGCAGCAGGTGCTTGAGCAGTTTGTGTAAATAAAATAATATTGAACACCCCATTTCGAATTATGAATATCGAACTGAAGTATCTTACTTCATTATTTAACATTGGGTGTTCAGTATTCGATATTAATAAATAAGATTACACCCTCGCATCCAGAAGCCGGCGCCAGGCCCAGCGTGTAGCTATGTTAAATCCGTTCCAGCTTTGTACAAAGTCCACAATGTTTTGCAGGCAGTTAGCGGCAAATTTCTCTTTGTAGTTGGTAAAGGCCAGTTTATAAACCTCATCGGTATTTTTTATGCCGATGCGTTCAAATATTTCTTTTTTAACGTAAAGCGTCCGCAAAAAGTAGATGTTAAACAGTATCACAAAGCTGTAAGCCGTGCGTTTTAGATACCCGGCTTTTGCAGTATAGCGTTCCAGTAAACCCTTTGTGAAATGGATGTGCCTGCCTTCTTCTATGTTGTGCAGTTCAAACACCTTGCGTAATACGGTGTATACCTGCCGGTCGCGGCGCGAGTAGTTGCCATAAGTATCGGTTACCATTTCTATTGATATGCTGCCCATAAACAGGTAATCGGCAGGCAGGTATTTGGTGGTGAACTTGCCAATAAAGCTGTGCATCCGCGAAGGCGGAACAGGCTGCCCGTTCAATTGCTGCACCGCTTGCGCAAACATTTCCTGGTGGCGGTATTCCTCTATCAGTTCGCGCAGCAAAAAGCGATATTCCACATCGGCGGGCTGCAGGTTCAGTATATAGCGGCTCATAAAAACACAAAACAAACCTTCGCCCCAACCGTACGAGTACATTACCTGTACTGCCTCGTGCCTGCCTAAGTCCAGCTTTTGCTGGGCAGTGAGGTCATTATATAGGCTAAGCCCCTCTATTGAATTAAGTATCTCAGGTAAATATATCTCTGCGGGTTCAGGCTGTAAATGCCAGGGTACATAAGTTTCGGGCAACAGGGGGTGCTCCTTGCTTATTTTTATCAGCCTTTCAACCTCGGCAATTTCCATAAGTTAAAAATAGTAAAAGTTTGTTTTTTTTTAATAGTTGAAGGTCTGATAGTTTATAGCCGAATAAAAATGTCATTTCGAACGAGGTACGAGGAGAAATCTTCTGCGCCATGAAAGCCTAAATGCAGGGCGTAGAAGATTTCTCTCTTCGTTCGAAATGACGGGTGGGGTCTGGTAAAACATGTAACCGAACTGATACATTAAACATTTAAACCTTGTCATCAATCAAGTCGTCAATACGTGTAATTAAACTTACACAAGATGAAAACGAAAATAAAAATACTGCAAGCCGACCTGTTCAATGTGCTAATTGAAGGCTGCTCTAATGATCAGCAAAAAGCCAGGGTATTCTTTTTATTGTTTGTCCCGCTTTACACCGTTTATACTATAGTAGGAAAAGTTAAATAACTCAATCGGTTTTTATTACACGTTTAACGGTGGTTTTGCCGTCCTGCTTTATCATTATCAGGCAAACACCCCTTGGCAACTGACTGACATCAATAATTTGCGCAAAACTTTCGCCCGGTTTAGAAAAGTTGCTGTTACTGTATATGTGGCCCATAACCGCATCGGCTACGCTGATATTAACATCCTTATAGTTAGTGTTGCTAAATGAAACATTAACATATTTTTGGGCAGGGCTTGGGTATACCGCTATATCAAAGCCATTTGGGGTAACAGTTGGTTCAGGCTCTTTCTTAAAAGCAGTTTTAGCGTCTATCGACATCATGGACATGGCAGGTGCGGGGGCAGGGTATTGGGGTATCACAAATACAGGCGTTTCGTTAAGTGTAATGGCAAACTTGCCGTTTTTCACCTTTAGCTTATTGGTACGCATAAATTTGCTGCCGACTACAAAATTATAAACCGTAGCCGAATCGGCCCCCGGCAGGTCTAATGTGTATAATTGCGCACGCCCAACCTCGTCGGGTATGTACATCACATAAGCGCTCTCGCCGTTCAATTCGTACCGGTCAACAATAGGGTCGTAATTTAAGGTCGATTTGTATTTATAATTTCCAAGTACCGTATAGGCTTGGTAAATATAATCGGCGGCCGGTTTGCGGGTGCGGTCCTGGTTAAGCAGGCCTGATGAGCCATACTGTATAGGGTTATCAAAATTATCATCATAAGCCTGGTAAAAAAATATCCGTTCTACCCCGGCACGTGCATATAAAAATGAGGAACGTAATATCCAGTCGGCCTGTGTTTTTAAAATGCTTTTAGTACCGATAGGTATAGCGCGCATGGGGCTGTTCGGGTTGGCATCGTAACCCACCTCGGTAACCCAAACGGGCATACCGCCGGCGTACTTGTTGGCCACGCTAATAAAATCTTTTGCCTTTTGAAAAGTTTTGCCAAGTTCTGGGGCTATGCCGCGGGTAGGTACCGCGTTAGGTATCATCTGCGCATCGTGCGCGTACCAGTGGTAGTTGATCACATCCCAGCACAGGTTAATGGTGCCATCGGCTTTATAGCCCCGGTTTAGTTTGCACCATTCTATCATACCCAACAAATACTCGGTATTTGCCGAAGCAAGGCCGCCCATAACTATTTTCATGGTGGGGTCGGCATTTTTTACACCAACACCGGGGCCCATCGTGTTTTTATGTCCATCGTAAAAGGCAGAAAGGTTCGCGGCGTACTCATAAGCAGTTTGGTAGCCCTTACGGCCCTTCCACCATTTATCGCGTTCGTTATCGCACTCGATATACTTAACATATCCAAGCCCTACTTTAATGGTGTTCACAGGGTCGCCGGTCCAGCGG
>JBDSIC010000063.1:0-5167 GCA_039918195.1 Mucilaginibacter sp. | reverse complement strand
AATCAAGCGGTGCTATCTTTTTTAACAGCATTTCCGCCTCTTTGCTTTTTTGCTGGTCCTGCGTTAGAGCTTTGGTGTTTTTCAGTTCGGGCAGCTCGGCAATTTCCAGTTTGGTGTAGTGCTTCAGGCGCTTTACATACTTTTCAATGCCCTCTTTTAAATAAGCGTCTTCGGTTTTGCCAACGGTGAGTAAAGTAATCTTCATAAATCAGCACAAATAAACGGTAATTTGAAATATAAGCGTTTATTTTACCCTTTGTTTTTTGCAGATACATGAAAGAGGATATCATAAACGGTTACCGTGAAAAGGCCACGCTTGCAAAAGCCGAAGCTGATAAATTTAAACAGCTGGCTAATACCTACTCGCTGCTGCGCTTAGGTGTATTCGGCCTTGCTATAGCAGGCGTGTGCGTGGGCGCTGCACTTGATACCTTTACTATCATCGCCATAAGCACCATTATTTTGGCAGTCTTATTTGCCTGGTTGGTGGCGCGCCAAAGCAGCTTTGAAACCCGGCGTGATTATTTTAATGATTTGGTCCGCGTACACCAAAACGAGATAGACAGCATACTAAACTACGGCAACCTTTACAACGATGGCGACCGCTTTAGCAACGAAAAACACTTTTACACGGCTGACCTGGATATTTTTGGCCGCGCGTCGCTTTTTCAATTAATTAACCGGGCAGCCACAACGCCCGGCAACGATAAGCTTGCTGCATGGCTAAGCGCCCCGGCAGATAAAGAAACTATTTTGGCAAGGCAGGAAGCGGTAAAAGAGCTATCCGGCAAAAACACCTGGAAGCCGGAAATGCAAACCCTGCTGCTGTTTGCCCAATCCGCCGATATTAACCAGCTGACCCGGCTATCCGCTTTTTTGGCTATGCCGCTTAATTTTCCCGGCGAAAAATGGCTGAAAAGATATAGTGCAATTGCGCCATACCTGTTTGTAGCGGCTGTTTTGCTGGCTGTGTTTTTCCCGCCGTTTAAACCGCTTGCTGTGCTGTTAGGTCTGGCTAACATTGGGTTGGTATTTTCAAAAGCTACCTATATAAAAAAGGCCGATTTGGTAGCCGGCAAAATTGGCGATACGCTGGCCCGCTATGCCAAAGCTTTTAAAAAGGTGGAAGACGAGAACTGGCAATCAGCATATTGCGCAGATTTGTTTAAGCAGTTGCAGCAAGGGCACACATCGGCACAAATAAACGAGCTTTCGCAGCTCATTAACAAGCTTAACTACCACCTTAATTTGATAATGGGACTTTTACTTAATGTGGTTTTTATATGGGACATTAAGCAGGTAATAGCCATTGAAGAATGGAAGCGTGCCAACCGCCAAAACCTGCAAAACGCCTTTGATGTGCTTGCCGAATTTGAGGCATTGATGAGTTTGGCAAGCCTGCACATTAATTACCCGCACTGGGCCATTCCACAAATTGCCGATGGCGGGGGCTATACCCTTACCGCCAAAAACATTGCCCATCCCCTTATCCCCGCAGGGAAAAGAATTGAGAACAGCTACGAACTGGATAACGCCTTTAAGGTGGACATTGTAACCGGATCTAATATGGCGGGGAAGAGTACTTTTTTACGCACGATAGGTATTAACACCGTGCTGGCCCTATGCGGCGCGCCGGTTTGTGCCGATGACATGCAAGTGTCGGTCATCACGCTCATCAGCTATATGCGGATAAAAGATTCGCTTAACGAAAGTACCTCTACCTTTAAAGCCGAACTCGACCGTCTGCAGATGTTATTAGCGGCTGTAGAGCAGGAGCCTAAAGTTTTCTTTTTAATAGACGAAATGCTGCGTGGCACTAATTCGGTTGACAAATACCGCGGCTCAAAAGCAGTTATAGAACAACTCATCAGCAAAAAGGCCGTAGGTATGGTAGCCACCCACGACCTGCAAATAGCCCGCCTGGAAGATAAATACCCCAATTATGTCCGCAACTTTTACTTCGATATACAGGTGCTTAATGGCGAAATGCTGTTTGATTATAAGCTTAAACATGGCGAATGCAAAACTTTTAATGCCTCGCTGCTACTGAAGCGGATAGGGATTGATGTAGAGGAGGAATGAATTTCCTCGCGTTATTGCGCGCGATAGCGTGGCAATTCCTTTAGGATTGGTTTATTTACGCTCAGTTCTTCTTTGGTTGGGGAAGTTAAAGTTATCAAAGCCAGTGTACTTTCTTTTTTTCCGCTAAAAAGAAAGTACCAAAGAAAAAACTCCCGGCTGCGCCTGACCCTGTTAAAGTTAGTGCTAAGGCAGGGCCACTACTACCCGTGCCAGCCGATGCCGGTTTTGAGGTGTACTTTGGTTTGTCAGGCTCGTTTTATTCCCCCTTGTCATACTCTATTCACCGTTAGATTCTTCGCTATGCTCAGAATGACGGGTTAATTTCATTTACGAGATCCCGTCTGCTGAACAGCTTCGGGTGAAATCAGGCAAAACGATGGTGTCCTTGTGCGGTTGCAGGGCATAGGGATTTTTTGCAAAAGGGCGGGCCTTGTGCGATGCGATTAGCAGGGCAAATTTATCCCAGCCCAGGTTTTGGCTGATTTGCAGGGCAAAAGCCTTGTGCGGCAAAGAAGCATTTCAGCAGACTTGATTTTTTGTTACTTTTTTATCAAGAAAAAAGTAATGGGCCTCTGCGGCCAAGAGCAGGCTAACGTTTGTTAAAGCACTAACTTTAACTTAGCTTAAAGAGATTGCCACACTTCGTTCGCAATGACGTGGGGGAATGAGGTGAGTGATAGGAACAAAAAAGGCCCGCAATTGCAGGCCTCTATTATTATGGGTAGATTGAATGCTAATTATTGTGAACCACCGCCGCGTGAGCTGCCGCCACCGCTGCCACCACCTGAATCATCTTGTTTCAGGTCATCATTGTTAACACCTTTTTTCTTTTGCTGCGGGTTGCTAAACTTGATGTTACCAAAGCTGTAGCTAAACGTAATACCGAATGACCTGAAAGGAACCTTGGTTTTGCTGCTTTGATCCAGCGTAGGTGTTTTGATGGTTTGGTTAAATGACAGGTGCTCCTTGAACGGCTGTACGGTACTGAAACCAAGTGACGCCTTTTTGTCAAGGAATTGTTTTTTAACACCAAACACGTACATACTGAAAGCCGGGTTAGTACCCTGTATATTACGCCTTGGCGAGTTGAACATCACAAAACTTTCGGCAATAAAACTCTTGCCCAGATCATACTGTGCGTTTAAAAAAGCGTTCACCATAACGTAAGTGCCGGTGTTAGTTGCATCCTGTACAAAGCTGCCGGCTGCTACAGGGCTGTAGGTATACACGTTGATATTGCTGCGTATAGTTAAAGGCTTAATAGGCGTTACCGACCCAAAGAAGCTGGCACCCCATGACCTGTTTATGCCGATATTTTGATAAACTGTACGGGTAACAGGCACTACCTGGCCTTGAATGCTATCCTGTACGGTCCCTGCAATGCCTTCTATCAGGTCTTTGGTGTGTTTGTAATATACCGAGAAGTTGATAACCGATGATTTAATGAATGTGTTGTAATTCAGTTCAACCGTTTGCGATATCTCGGGGCTTAGTTCGGGATTACCAACCGTTTGGCTGAAAAAGTTGCTCCGGTTTATATATGGGTTAAGAAACTGCAAGCTCGGGCGCTGTATACGCTTGCTGTAACTCAACTTAAGCGTTTGCGTAGCGGTTAATTTGCGCTGTATAGTTAGGCTGGGTATAAAAGTATCGTAACCTGCACTAAAAGGGTCTAACCCATCTTTCGGCGGACCGATAGGGGCACCGTTAATGGCAGTATGCTCAAAACGTCCGCCTACCAGCAAAGCATATTTGTCAGTCAGGGTAAAGTTTAAAACTGAGTACCCCGCGTAAACGCTTTGCTCATATTTGTAATCGTTTGAACTTGCGTCATTAAATGTAAAGTTGTTAGGATCGGCATTTAACCCGCCGCCGGCTGCACCGTCAAATATATTGTAATCGCTGCTCAAGCGCCTGAATATGCCTTTACCGCCGGCTTCCAGCTTTAATATTTTTGATATAGGCAAGGTATAATCACCCTGTACGGTATACTCGTTGTTGATACCGTCATTATCGCCGCGCTGGTTAGGGTTAACCGCTTCGTAACGGTATAGGTAATCATTCTTTATCAGGCTATGGCTCCACTGTCCCGAAACAGTAAACTCATGCCCTTCCTTTTTAAACTTATGGGTATAATCGGCACTCCAGTCAAACCCGCCGAAGGTGGTTTTTGAGCTGGTGATGCCTTTATAATTAATACCGTTAATGTCAGTTGGGTCAAGCAGGTTACGCCTATTGTTATTTGATTCACCGTCCAGATCAAATCCACCCTGGTTAAACCTGAAGGTAGACGAGATATTGTTGAAGTTGTTTATATCGTAATTTAATGTAGCCGAGCTGATGGTACCGTACCTTTTAACCGTGTTTGCCGACTTGTTATTGTTAATAATATTTTGACGAAAAATTGCAGGGCCGTCAGTATTTTCAGGCAGGCCGGTATTATCAATATGCTGTAAAAAATCGGTGTGTGATGTTTGCGGCCAGGTAAAGTTACCGCCGGCGTTTACCGAAAGGCTTAGCCTGTTTTTATTGTAGTTAAAGTTAGCGTTGCCGTTATTTTGGCGGGTACCTATACCACCACTAACCGTACCGCTAACACCCGAAATATTTTTTTGCTTGGTGATGATGTTGATGATACCTGCAGAGCCTTCCGCATCGTACTTGGCAGATGGCGAAGTAATTACTTCCACGCTCTTTACCTGGTCGGCAGGGATGGTACGCAGGGCATCGGCCACGCTGGCAGACATAGCGCCTGATGGTTTGCCGTTGATGAGTACACGAATATTCTGGTCGCCGCGTACAGACACGTTACCATCCATATCTACTGATATTAAAGGCACTTTACGCAATATATCCGTAACGTTACCGCCTGCTGACGTAACGTCTTTCTCGGCATTAAAAACGATCTTATCTATGCGGTTCTCAATGGTTGATACCTGCCCGGTTACCTGCACTTCGTTTAACATTTTTACACTGGCTATGTAAACCGTGCCCATGTTAAAGTCGGGTTTTGAAAGGGTGGTCGTCACCGGGTCGATATATTTTGAGGGGTAGCCAATAAAGGATATACCTACTTTGTAACTGC
>JBDSIC010000062.1:0-11145 GCA_039918195.1 Mucilaginibacter sp. | reverse complement strand
GAAAACATAAAATTTCAGTGGCAAACAAACGAGGCAGGAAAGCCGGGCTCTTTCTTTGTGCCAAACACGCCTAAAGCCCAAAAAGGTGATTTCTACTGGCTGGGCGACGGCTTTGTAAATAAAGAATTGAACACCACTTACATATTTGGTTACAGGGTAAACATGACGGGCAAAGGCGTTTTTGATTTTGCCGTTACCGGCGATGCGCTGATAGCCTTGTCGCAGGGAAGCAAGCCGCCGTTTAAAGATCAGCGGCAAATGGATACCCCGTTTTTTATTCCGGCTGAAGGCGCTGCGCATGTAGGTTATTTTGGTGCCGGTATACTGGCAAATACCACATCTGCCAAAGCGCCTAACCCTGATGGGTACGTATATGTTTACGGTATAAAAGGCCGTGAAAAGCAGGTGCTGGCCGCGCGGGTATTACCACAGGATTTTGAAAAGTTTGATACCTGGCGTTTTTGGGATGGTAAAGGCTGGAATGCCGATATGAAAACTGCCGCACCTATAGCCGACCACGCGTCGGACGAGTTAAGCGTTACGCCGCTTACTGATGGCCGATACATCATGGTGTTCCAGATGGATGGCATCGGTTCAACTATTGGATTGCGTGTTGGCCGCAGCCCGGCAGGGCCGTTCGGGCCTATTATAAAGGTGTGGGATTGTAAGCCCGTGCTGCTTGAAAAAGGCTTTTACCCGTACAATGCAAAGGCGCATCCCGCATTATCAAAACAAGGCGAACTTTTAATAAGTTTTAATGTTAATTCCTTCGATTGGAACACTGACATCCAAAAACACCCTAATTTGTACCACCCAAGGTTTATCAGGCTTAAATTCGACTAAATTTATTATCTATCAGCATACACCATATGAAGTTTAAATTTTTAATAGCGTTTATATTACTTACCGGTACAATTGGCAGCCGCCCATTATTTGCAGGGACCCTACAAGCCGATACAACAGGTTTATCTGTAGCCAACATTTTTCAAAGCAATATGGTGGTACAGCAAAACAAGCCGTATACCATTTGGGGCAAGGCGGCACCAGGCACAAAAATTATCGTAAAAGCCGATTGGGCCACTAAACAGGCCGAAGCTGTTACAGATACCGGCGGCCGCTGGCAGGCTTCGGTAAAGGTGCCCAAAGCTATACCCGGCAATTTTACACCACATACCCTGGTTATAACTACCGGCATCAAAACAGTTACACTCACCAATATCTTGATAGGTGAAGTTTGGGTAGCCAGCGGGCAGTCTAACATGCAATACTCGCTAAAAGGTGAAGAAGGAAAGCAGAACGGCGTGGTTGACTGGCAGCACGAAGTGCCAAAAGCAAATTTCCCTAACATCAGGCTGTTTTATACCAATCTGAATTTTGGTGCAAAACCTTATGATTATGTAAAAGGTAAATGGGTAATGTGCACCCCCGAAACAGCGGGTAGTTTCAGCGCGGTAGCTTATTATTTTGCCAGTGAGATCTATAGAAATACCAAACTGCCTGTAGGTATAATATTATCCACAATAGGCGCGTCAACAGGGCAGGCCTGGACGAGCCGCAAGGTATTGGAGTCGGATACGGTGTTATACAATAAATACCTTAAAGGTTACGATGAAAGCCCGAAATCAAAAGAGGTGATAAACGCCGGTTTTAGCTTTGAAAAGGTTACTCGCCCTACACTGCTGTACAATGCCATGATAGCGCCCCTCGCCGGTTTAAGCATAAAAGGTTTTATATGGTACCAGGGCGAATTTAACCGCAACGATAAGAACAAATACACCCGCCTGCTTACCGCTATGATAAAAGGCTGGCGCAGCGATTTTTGCCAGGGCGACTTGTCATTCTATTTGGTACAGGTGCCATCATACTTTTGGGCCAATGAGGACCCGGCCGCGTTTGATTACGCCGTTTTTCGCGAAGCGCAGGCTAATGTGCGTAAGCTGAAGAATACAGAAATGGTGGTCACCACCGACGACCCCGGCGCACCACGCAACCTGCACCCTCGCCAAAAGAAGCCTATTGGTCTTCGCCTGGCCCGGATAGCCTTAAATAAAGATTACAAGCAAAAAAATATACAATATTTAGGCCCGCAGCTTAAAAAAATTAAGGTAGACGGCAGTAAGATAATTGTAAGTTACCAAAGCAGATCGTTAGACGGCGGTTTAACTACGGTTGACAATAAGGCCCCGCGCGAATTTTTTATTGCCGGTGCAGACCGGGTTTTCTACGAAGCTAAGGCAGCTATCGATGGTAATAGGGTAATATTAACCTCGGATAAGGTTGCCGCGCCGGTTGCCGTGCGCTATGGCTTTACCAATACAGCCATCACCAATTTCCAAAATAAAGCGGGACTGCCTGCCGAACCCTTCCGTACCGACGGCTGGGCTGATGACGGCAGCGGCGAAAAGATAAAAGTTGATTATAAAAAACTAAATGAGGACCAATGAGATATAAATTAGTACTGGCGCTATCGTTATTCACCTACGTTTCGGCAAAAGCCGGGGCCGATAATATTGCACCAAAGGCAAAGGCCACCGCATCAAGCACTTTAAATTCAAAGTTCGCGCCGCAAAACGTTACTGATGGTATCATCGGCGTAATGGGTAAAGGGCAGTGGGCCTGCGAAGGGCAAACTACCGATTGGGGCTACATTCGTTTCCCATGGCTGAAACTGGAGTGGGACCAGCCGCAAAGCATCAACAAAATTGTTTTGTATGACAGGCCTGAACTTGACGAGTTCACCGCGACCATTAAAATGGAATTCAGCGACGGAAGCGTTGTTTGGGTTAACCGCATAGCTAATGACGGTACCGCTAAGTCTGTTACCTTTAACACGAAAACCGTTAAATGGGTAAAATTTGTTTTTTCTGATGGTAACGGTAAAGACCTCGGCTTTTCTGAGATAGAGGTATTCCCGTCGGCCAAACAGTACCGCGATTATGTGAGTTGGGTTGACCCATATATTGAAACCAACCGTGGCCGTGATATATTCTTTATTACCGGCGGCCGTCCTTTCGGTTTGGCGAGCGCTGCGCCGTATACCCGTAATAAAAACCAAAATGGCGGCGCTTACAACTACAACGAAGACGCCATATTAGGCTTTAACCAGATACACGACTGGATGATAACCGGTATAGATGTAATGCCAACCCCGGCGAGTGTTAATCCCTCGTTAGGCTCAAAGGCATGGAAATCTACCTTTAGCCACGATGATGAGATCGTACAGCCGGGCTACCAGCGTGTTTACCTGCGCGACCATAAAACCTGGACGGAATTTACCGCGACAGACCGTGTTGTGTTTTACAAATTTACCTATACCACCGATATGGAGGCGCAGGTATTAACTGCGCTTAACGGGCCTGTGATCAATAGCACCATGTCTAACGTGCTGTTAAAAAAGATAAATGATAAAGAGTTTGAAGGCTCGTTAAGTTCGATAAAAAGATACTGGGGCGGGCCGAAGGATGTGAAGATATTCTTTAACATCCGCTTTGATAAGGCGCCTAAAGCGTTTAAAGGCTGGGCTGGCAACAGACGTTCTGAAGACCTGAACAGCATACGCGGCGACAGCGCCGGTGTAGCTGCCTTGTTTGATGTGAAGGCAGGTGATGAGATACAGATGAAGATAGGGTTATCATACACCAGTATGGCCAATGCTAAAAACAATTTAGAGACTGAATGTAATACCTGGGATTTTGATAAGGTGCGCAATGAATCACGTGCTGTTTGGAATGATTGGCTGGGGCGTATGCAGGTTAGCGGTGGCACTACCGAGCAAAAGGTTAAGTTTTATACCGACCTGTGGCATGTACTGTTGGGCAGGCACAAAAACAACGACGTGTCTGGCGATTACCCTGATAACACTGCCGGCAAACGCGATGGTAACTTTACCGACAATATCTTCAAAATAAAAACACTGCCTAAGGATGCCAATGGCAAACTGAAATACAACATGTACAATTCGGATGCTTTTTGGCTTACCCAATGGAACCTGAATGTGCTGTGGGGCCTTGCCTGGCCCGAAGTGCAGGACGAAATGTCAGCCTCTATGCTGCAATATGCCGAAAACGGGTACAAGATACCACGCGGGCCTGCAGGCGGCGGCTACTCCTACATCATGACCAGCTGCCCGACCACCAACCTGATCGTTGGCACTTACATGAAGGGTTTATTGACCAAATATGATATAAACACCGCATTTGATGCCGTTAAGCGCAACGCCCTGCCGGGCGGTATGCTGGGCGATAGTGCTGATATTGATTTTTATACCGAGAAAGGCTATTGGCCGGGCAACGCGGGTATCACCGTCGAGGCTGTGTTCCAGGATTTCGCGATAGCGCAGATGGCAAAGAAATTGGGTAAGACCGCAGATTACAACTTCTTCATCAACCGCTCAAAAGGCTGGAAGAAATTGTATGATCCGCAGCAGAAATTCCTGTTCCCGCGGGGCAGGGATGGTAAGTTTACCAATACCAACCCATTAAGCGGTGCCGGCTGGATAGAAGCCAACGCGTGGCAGGCAACCTGGTGCGTATCGCATGATATTCCGGGCTTAGCCAGCCTGATGGGCGGTAACGATGTGCTCACATCAAAACTAAACCATGCTTTTGAAATGGCCGAGCCAAGCGATTTTGTGTTCGACTACAGCGCGGGTTACATCAGCTATGCCAACCAGCCGGGCCTTAGCGACGCGCACGTGTTTAATTATGCCGGCAAGCCATGGCTAAGCCAGTATTGGGTACGCAAAGTGCAGGCTAAAGCTTATGGTGGCACCACACCTGACATTGGCTACGGCGGACAGGATGAGGACCAGGGCCAGATGGGCGCGTTAAGTGTACTGATGTCAATAGGTTTGTTTAACCTGCAGGGCAACGTGGCCACCACGCCGGTGTATGACGTTACCAGCCCAATGTTCGATAAGGTAGTTATCAAACTTGATCCTAAATATTACCCGGGTAAGGAGTTTGTGATAACTGCTTACAATAACTCACCCAAAAATACTTACATACAAAAGGCCATGCTTAACGGCAAGCCGCTAAACAAATTTTGGTTCACCCATGCTGAATATGCCAAAGGTGGTAAGTTAGAAGTGTGGCTTGGCCCAACACCTAACAAGGGCTGGGGTGTAGCGGGTTTGCCGGTAGCTAATTAATTATTTTAAAGATTTCACCGATTTTGTTGTGATCTCACTTTTTTGAGCTTTGACAACTTTTAAAAAGTTGTCAAAGCTTTTTTATTTTAGTATCCCGCGCGTCATTCGTTGTTATATTTGCTCTAATAATTGCTGAAACTATGGTACGCCTGTCTGTCAATATCAACAAAATAGCTACCCTGCGCAACTCGCGCGGAGGTAACAACCCCGACCTGGTAAAAGTTGCGCTGGATTGCGAACGCTTCGGCGCGCAGGGTATAACCGTGCACCCCCGGCCTGACGAGCGGCATATACGTTATGATGATGTGCGCGTGTTAAAGGAGGTTTTAGCTACCGAATTTAATATTGAAGGTAACAGCCGCGAAAAGAAGTTTGTTGACCTGGCGCTGGCTAACAAGCCCGAGCAGGTAACCTTAGTGCCCGACGAACTGGGACAGCTAACATCCAACCACGGCTGGGACACCATTACGCACCAGTCGTATTTAAAAGATGCCATCGCTGAATTCCAGGAAGCCGGGATACGGGTATCTATATTTGTTGATGCTGATCCAAAAATGGTAGAGGCCGCAGCCACAACAGGTACCGACAGGATAGAATTGTATACCGAGGGTTTTGCTCAGCATTACCACCAGGGCAAGGAACTGGCTATTGCACCTTACATTGCAGCAGCAAAGGTTGCTATTGAAGCCAGGCTGGGCATAAACGCCGGGCACGACCTTGACTTGCACAACCTGCGATATTTTGCGCATAACGTACCCGGACTGCTTGAAGTGAGCATTGGCCACGCCTTGATAAGCGATGCGTTGTATTATGGGTTGGAGAGTACGATAAAACAGTACTTAAAACAGCTTTCGCCGGCTTAGTAGGTTTCGCTGTACGGAATGCGCGGGTCGGTGTCTTCTGATTTCTTCTTTTTACTTATTTTGCCGATAAGCGCTTTTGCCTTATCCCAAATACCGGTAACCGCATCTTCACTAATAAGGCCTGCTGCTTTTTGCGATACCAGTCCTACCAAACCTTTTACCAGGAAGTTTGAGCCGCTGAACAAGGTTTTGTTTAGTACGATAGGCAATACAAACCGGGATATCGTAGTTAAAAAATCCTGTTTCAGGTCACCCAAAGATGATGGGCCGCCGAATAGAGAAATGATGGTGCCAAATATGGCCGAGGGGCTGCTAAAATGCTTTTTTATAGCTGCAGATTGCTCGTCTTTAGCAATTTCAAGCCTTGATATCTCGCTTCGCAGATCGTCGATATTTTGTATAATAATGCCTGTCATTTGCTATATTATTTATTGAATATTTTTTTGATGAAGCTGTTGATAATAGATTTTTCGAGGCTGCCTTTTGCCGCAAACAAAATAATTATTATCAAAAGGTAAAACGCGGTAACGATGCCGAACCCCTGCCAGTACGAACCTAATAATTCACCCAAATAAAATGCTAAGGTAGAACTGGCGAACAGGATGACAAATAACCCGATAATAGCCAAAACTACACCTAATATAATACCGGCTGCCGCAGATGTGCCCGTTTCAATAGCCTTGTATTTAGCCAGTGTGATGCGCGTTTCCACGTACCCCTTTAACTGGTCGATAATTGACTGTGTCGATTCCTTTTCCTCTTCCATCTATGTTATATAAAGCCCCCGGTTATAAAGCCGGGGGCTGGTATTTATATTATTGCTTATGCATGTTCCAGGTCGTCCTGGTATTCTTCTTCAGCGCCTTTAATTTTAGTTTTAATGTTGTCAACCACACGGTCTTTAAAACCAACCAGGTTATCAATTTCGGCAGCGGCAGTATCTTTTATCGAATCACTTAAATTCTTTAAAGTCTCGCTAAGCTTATCGCGGGTCTCTGATCCTTTTTCCGGAGCTAATAGTAAACCCAAAGCTGCTCCTGCGGCTAATCCTGCCAGCAAGGCAACAACTACTTTTGTGTTATCGTTCATACTATATAAATTTTTAAGTTGACTAATTGTTTTACAATAGCTTAAATATCTTGCCAAAAATAGGCGGAATGCCATTATTATGTGAAGATATTTATTATTTAACTGAATTTTAACAATTTAAGTTTATTGGCAGTATAAAAAGACTGCAAATTTATGTGTCAGGCCCGGTTCGTATTCTATCCAGCCGGTCGGCTGCCATGCGGTTTGTTTGATATATCTCCAATAACAATAGAAAATAGGACAACAGCAGGGGGCCAAATACCAACCCAAGTATACCAAACAAAGGCAAACCTATAAATACGCCGATAACGGATATTAGCGGGTGGGTGTTGGCTATACGCTTGTTGATGTACATGCGCAAAACATTATCAATATTACCAATAAATAATACGCCGTAAGCTATTAGCAGCACACCTTTAATAGAGTGGCCGCCGGCGATTAAAATAATACCTGCAGGTATGGTTAAAGTAGGTGCGCCAACAACGGGTAAAAAAGAGATAAAGGTACCTATAACACCCCAGAATATAGGGTCGGGTATACCGAACACCCAAAAGCCATTGGCCAAAAAGAAGCCTTGCACCAACGATACAATACCCTGCCCCAATACATTTGAATAAGTGGAGTGCCTTAGTTCGACAGCAAACTTTAACGCATGCTGCTCCCTGAAAGGGGCAAACCGCAGCAATCCGGCCTCGAAAGAGCGCATTTGCACAAACATAAAGTACAGTATAAAATACATGAACAGCAGTACGATCACAATATTTGCTGCTCCGCCTAATATAGAGGGGAACAGGTTGGTGGCATACTCGCTAAACTTTTGTGTAATGTCCGCAGCGAAGTGTGGCCGGTTAAGGTTTGAGCCGGCAAACTCATCCAGCTTTTGCAACCATTTTTCGATAGGGAACGTGCTGCTGTTAAGCGTAGCTATTTTGTTAATAACTAAAAAGCTAAGCAGCAGGAACGGAATAATGATGATGATTAACGAACTGAAAATAATAAGCAGCGCAACAAACGCGGCGTTCCACCCTTTTTGCTCAACCAGGTAAATGTATTTCGACCTGAAAATGGTGTAAAGCACAATGGCCCCTAAAATAGAACTGAATAAACCGCTTAAGGCGTATACTAAAAAACAGCCAAGCACTATAATGCTTACCAGTATAATATTGTTGCGCTGTTTATAGTTAAAGATAGACATGTATCAAGGTAGCTGAATAACGATTATCCATAAAACAATAAAACACCAAAAAGTTTTAAAGGGAAGCTATAAATTACAGAAAAGCAGCTAACGTTCAGGGTTTTTGAGCAGCGACTCTATCTTTTTGCACGCTACCGCTATGGTATCTATATAAAAATTACAGTCCTCGGTTTGGCCCGACATTTCATGCCGTAGTTGCGCAAGGCATAACTGGATGTTAGATAGCTGGTTGTTAATATCGTGCCTTAACATGGTTAAGTCGTCCTTCTCATTCTGCCCTGCCATCTTCTTACTTACCCAAATTAATGGCCTTCATTTTATTGTAAAGCGTTTTCCTGTCTATCTTTAATATTTCGGCGGCTTTGGTTTTATTAAAGTTCACTTCCCTTAGTACCCTTAATATGGTTTCATATTCGGCTTCAAGCGCGGCGTTTTTCAGGTCGTGTTTGTTTTCCCGTATCTCTGTAGCAGTAGTATAGGGCGTATTATCAAAAGCAGGTATCTTGTAGTTTGATATTTCGAGCGGCAGTGCCTTTAAGGGTACTTCATCCCCTTCCGAAAGTAAAGCGGCGCGCCTTACGATGTTTTTAAGTTCGCGGATATTACCCGGCCAGCGGTAGTTCATAAAGCATTCAACCACTTCAGCCGAAAAGGTGCTTACGTTGCGGCCCAGTTCCTCGTTTGCTATCCTCAAAAAGTGTTCGGCCAGCAACATAATATCGCTGCCACGCTCGCGCAAAGGCGGCATATAAATGCTAAACTCGTTAAAACGGTGATAAAGGTCTTCCCTAAAACGGCCTTTTTGTATGCCTTCCTGTAAATTCTCGTTAGTGGCTACTATTATGCGCACATCAAGGTCTATTTCTTTGGTGCTTCCTATCCGTTTTACTTTGCGTTCCTGCACGGTACGTAAAAGCGCAGCCTGTATATCGTACGACAGGTTACCCACTTCGTCAAGGAATAAAGTGCCGCCGTTGGCCATTTCAAAGTGCCCTATTTTAGTGTATAAAGCACCGGTGAACGAGCCTTTTTCGTGCCCGAAAAACTCACTTGCGGCAAGCTCTTTAGTAAGCGAGCCGCAATCCATAGCAATAAAAGGTTTGTTTTTACGCTGACTGCTCAGGTGTATACTTTTAGCAGCGGCCTCTTTACCGGTACCGCTTTCACCCAATATGATAACACTGTAATTTGTTGGCGATACCAATTCTATCTGCCTTACCAACTCTTTTGAGGCACGGCTTACACCCACCACAAATTCGCCGGCCATTACCTGCTTTTTACCCTTTGTGCCTATAGTATCAGCTATTAATATATCTTCATCCTCCTGAAGCAAGGCATGTTGTGTTTCAATAGCCTTGTTAATGGTATTTAATATTTCGTCGGGGTAAAGCGGTTTGGTAATGTAGTCGTAAGCACCCATTTTTATGAGTTCTACAGCCATTTTTATATCAGAATAACCGGTTATAATAATAACACCGGTTTTAGGGTAATTTATTTTAATGTTGCGCAGCATTTCGCGCCCGTCGGTGTCATCCAGGCGATAATCGCACAAAACCAGGCTAAATTCGCTGTTTTTTAAACACTCCATACCATTGGCGCCACTTGACGCGGTAGCGACATCAAATCCATTACGTGTCAAAAATTTCGACAATAATAGAGCAACGTTCACTTCATCATCAATGATGAGTATTTTTTTCATATAGGCAAATTACTATAAAAATAGGCAAACATTAAAAACCATTCAGCACGGCTTTATTATATTTTAAGGTTTTAAACAGCTAATATAGTAAAAGCGGGTCAATTATTCTCCTTTAAACTCCGGCTTCCGCTTTTCAATAAAAGCCGAAACCCCTTCCCTCATATCCTTGGTACCGAAACATTTAGCAAACTCTGCTATCTCTGTTTCGAAACCGTTAACATCGGGCCGCGATGCCGCGTTAACGGCTGTTATGGCCGCGCTAACTGCCAATGGCGCCCGCAGCAACACCTTTTTCAATAGCTCCTCACACTTTGGCAACAATTCCTCGGGGCTTACCACGTAGTTTATTAATCCATATAAGTAAGCCTGGTCGGCAGTTATCATATCAGCCGTCATAATCATTTCCAGCGCCCGGCCTTTGCCAACCAAATGTGTTAACCGCTGTGTACCACCATAGCCGGGTATCAACCCAAGCGTTACTTCGGGTAACCCCAGTTTAGCATTACTTGCTGCTATGCGGATATGGCAGGCCATTGCCAACTCTAATCCGCCGCCCAGTGCAAATCCGTTTACGGCTGCGATAACCGGTTTGTTGCCATTTTCTATCAGATCGAACACCTTTGTTTGTGCCTCGCGGGCCAATTCGCGGCCGCCATTAACGTCCAAAGGGGCAAATTCAGCTATGTCGCCACCGGCTACAAAGGCCTTGGGGCCGGCACCGGTAAGGATAATACCGCCGATATTTTTATCATTAAAGGCAGCAGTAAAACTCTCATGTAATTCGGCCAGCGTGGCTTTGGTTAGCGAGTTCATCTTACTCTCACGGTTTATGGTGATGTAGGTGATGCGCTCTTTTTGCTCGACCAATATATTTTGAAATGCCATATCTTTTTAAAAGTTACGATGTTCGTGTACCCACTGTGTAATATATTTAACAATATCCTGTGTACTGGTGCCCGGCGGAAAAAGCTCGCCCACACCCATCGTCTTTAACGAAGCCATATCGTCCGCAGGGATAATACCGCCGCCTGTAACCAGCACATCGTCCAGTTTTTTGTCCTTCATTATCTGCAATATTTTAGGGAAAACCGTCATGTGCGCGCCTGATAATATAGATATACCTATGGCATCCACATCTTCCTGCAGGGCG
>JBDSIC010000061.1:0-12592 GCA_039918195.1 Mucilaginibacter sp. | reverse complement strand
CAAGAACTACGGATAAAGAGTAGGTATTTGAAGTTATAACAGGCAGGCATAGTGGTTCTAAATACGGACAGGTAAGTGATATGATAAGACTTTCTCTTAAAAAACTGGTTAATCCATACGTAGTGTTTGCATTTAGCTGGGCCTTATGCTTAGCTCTGTATACATTGCGGTGGTCTGATATTTTGCCCGAACTGGATGACGATCTCATGTATTTCATAATGGGCTTTTCTGCTGTATTTGCCATATGCGGTTTTTTATTTAACAGGGTTAAATTTTCCACGGAGCCAATTAGCCCTGAATCTTCAAGGATCAGGGTATTTCTACTTACAAATACGATAATTTGGTTAATGAACTTTGCATACAGTGGGATACCGCTGTTAAAAGGAATAAGAACGGATGATTTTGGTATCCCTACTGTGATAGTGTTAGCGGTAAGTTTAAACTCGTTTACAAGTGTTTATTGCTTTTACCTTTACCTGGTCTCTAATAAGCGAAAATATATATTTTACGTTGTTTATTGTATGGGCATATTCCTGCTCGAATACTCTCGGGGATATGTACTCATGTCCATGTTAAGCATGTTTTTTGTTTGGATAAACTTCAAAAATCCAAAGCTTTCCATCTTAAACTTAGTGTTTATAGCTGTAGCGTTTTTAGGTATGAGCTTTTTATTTGGAGTATTAGGAAATATCCGTACCGCCGCCGCAATCGCAGCTGAAGACGAACGGGGAATATATGATAATACCTATACTAATGATAATATTTTATTAGTAGGTGAGGCAACAGACGAATTTCAGCAGAATATAGTTCCCAGTGAATATTTTTGGACCTTTTTATACATGACATCTCCGATAGGGAACCTGCAATTTAATATTACACGTGTAACCCCGGATTTTATCGACAATGCAGGCCTACTTATCATAAACGAGGTTTTATTTGACTCAATATCAAACAGGTACAATGCTATGACGGATAGTTTTAGAAAGAAGCCGGAACTAATTACTCTGGCCCTTACCGTTTGTACCACGCTTGTAGGGCCGTATTTATATGCGGGCTGGGGAGGGATGATATTGATGTTGTTTGTGTTATTGATATTCCCTTTATTATACACCGTGTTAATTATACGTAACCCATTGGGAATAATAGGCTTATCGACATTATCCATGATCTACTTTTTTTTGATTTTTGATAACATGTTCACGATAACAGCATTAGGAACCCAGCTTTTTTTCCCGATGATAGCTATGGCGATCAGGAAAAAATAATATTAACTATTTATAACCTATAATATTTGTTTATATTAATACCCCGGTAAAATTAACTTAAGCACCCATATGTTTAATAACATATGTTAAAATGAGAGAAAATTGCGGAAATGAATAAAGAAGAAAAAATTATTGCAGCCAATAAAAATAACACTCCTTTAATTAGTGTTATTATAGTTGTATATAATGCCGCGCAACATATCGAATTGTCGATTTTAAGTGTATTAAACCAGGATTACAAAGCTGTTGAACTTTGTATTATTGATGGTGGGTCTGCCGATGGTACAGTTGATATAATAAAAAAATACAGCAATAATATAAGTTACTGGGTAAGTGAGCCCGACAAGGGCATATATGATGCCATGAACAAAGGTATAAATGCAGTAAAAGGCAACTATATATACTTTTTAGGCTCGGGTGATATATTACTTAACGTGTTGCATAAAATAGCGCATAAGCTTGTTGATGATAGGTGCATATACTATGGAAATGTTTACCGCGACGATTTGAATAGAGTGTACAACGGGAAGTATACAGCTTATAAATTGGCAGTAACCAATATTTGCCACCAGGCTATTTTTTATCCGCTGAGTGTATCAAAGAAATACCTGTATAACATAGAATATAAAAGCATGGCCGACCATGATTTGAATATGAGGTGTTTTGGTGATAAAGATCTTCGCTTTGAGTATATACCGTTACTTATAAGCATATATAAAGGGGATGGTTACTCTGAAGAAAACAGGCTGGATGACCCCTTTTTGCATGATAAGCTTAAAATAATTCGGGCTAATTTTTCTTTATTGGTTTATATATATGCATTGCTGCGTACTAAAACCGCAAAACTGGTAAAACCTAATTACCTTAAATAAATGAACACGCCCAATTTATAATACCTGTTGCTGTAATTATAACCATGGAAAATGTATGCGTACTTATTAGGGTATATAACCGGATTGAAGATTTAAGGCATACGGTTGAAATTATAAGAAATACATGGACGCTGTTTAATTACCATATTATTGTTGTTGCTAACGGGAAGAAAAAAGGCTTTGTAGTTGATGCCGAAACAAGAAACAAAGTAGACCTTGTAATTGAACTTGAGGAAAATGCCGGCCACTTATTAGGCAACTCGCAACTGCTGCTGAACGGCGTACCTGCAATACCAAACAATTGTAAATACACCGTGATACTGGAAGCTGATACCTGGCTTTATAAAGATGTACTGATAAAAAAATACGTTGATAAATTAAACCATACAGGCAACGTTTGGGCAAGTGCCCGGTGGTACGATAAATTATTTTCGGTAGCTACTGATATAGCGGTTATACAAACGCAGTTTATAAAAACTGAACCGCAGGTATTTGAATTTTCTGTTTTCCCCGAATATTATATTGCCGAATACTTAATTGATCATCATAAAGGGTATACCTTTATTACCGAGAATATGCCGGTACACCTGCCAGGCTATATAAAAAATTATCCATACACCACCGAACGGCGGTTTAATGTTTATCCAAAGAGCAAAATGGTAACCCACCATTTTGAGGATCTGCCGGGTGGGTTGGAAGAGAAAAAGTTTCTATTTAACGCTATAGTAGGGCAGGAGTATTTTAAGATCGATAAAAGGGCTTCATATACGACAGCCCTGCTTAAAATTAAGCTCGCCATAATAACTTCCTATTTACTGCCAAAAAGAAACTGGTTTTTTAAATACAGGAAGATCAACGAAAGCGACCTTTTGTACTTAAAACAGCAAACAGAACAAATTGCTAATAGAAAGGAGCAGTAACGTTATGGAAACTGTTTATTTACCCATCAGGGCACTTGGCGATTTTATAATTACAGCAACGGTTGTTAAAAATTATAGCCTCGAAAAATTACCGGTTATTTTACCACCTTACCTGGTTGATATATTTAAAGCGATTGAAGGTGATAAGTACTTCACGGTAACCGGCAGCATAGATTTCCCAAACCAGCCTGCATTTTTTGAACTGTATAAGGTTAAGGACAGGCAGAACCTTTCGCGCCTTTTAAAACAACTGGCCCATGTATTTAAAAGTTTAAATAAGCGGGATATTTATTTGCTTGACTACCGCAGCAAAAGATTATTATTTACCGGGGCTAAGTTGAGGTGGCCCGATGCCGGCGAAAATAACTATTTGGGAAAATACGAATTATTTTCAAAACACTTTGCATTTAAGGCACACCCAGAAGCAGCTGTAATTATAAAAAACGATACCGTTTATGCCAAAGTGCTAATTATTCCGGATAGCAGGGTAAAGACAAAAAGCATAAATGAGGGGTTGATAGACGATATAACAACTAACTTTCCCGGTCGTATACAGGTGGCGCGCTTTGGTGCCGTATCGCCTGACGATAAGCCGAGTACGATCTTTTATTCGGGATTTGATCAATTGATAAGCCTGTTGAATGAGTTTGACCTGGTTATTACAGCCGAAAGCTTACCGTATCATTTAGCCAATTACTACAATAAACCTCACTTTGTAATTTACAATGATACCCGGCATTTTAAAGAAACTTTTATGACACCTTTTATGATCGATAATAATTATTTTTCCAACTTTACGGGGAATAACAATTCTGCTATTATAAAAAAATTAGAAGAAATTATTTCCTGATATATTGGGCTAAACAAGTGTTTTACAACTATATTAAATGAGCTTGAAAAGTTTTTTACTGATCACTACCAATTATCATCCGGAACCTACCGCTACAGGTAAATTCAACGGCGAAATGATAGAGTGGCTGGTAAAAAAAGGCCATAATTGTACGGTGATAACCACATTTCCACATTACCCTTATTGGGAGGTAATGGCACCTTACACCAACCGGTGGTTTAAAAAAGAAACAAAAAAGTTTGACAACACCGGTAGCGGCGTTTTAACCGTTTACCGTTGCCCGCATTTTATACCCTCGGTACCTACCGGTAAAATGCGGTTGATACAGGAGTTCACCTTCCTGTTCACCTCGTTTTTTGTATTAATGGGGTTGTTTTTTAAAAAGAGGATAGACTATGCCATCGCAGTAGCGCCGCCTTTTCACACAGTGTACTGGGCTTTGTTATACAAATGGGTACGGGGCGCAATGGTTATTTATCATATACAGGACCTGCAGATAGATACCGCGCAGGAACTGGGTATGTTAAAAAGCAAAGCCCTTTTCAATATGCTCTATAAAAATGAAAAATGGGTGCTTAAACAGGCTGATTATGTAAGCAGTATATCCGAAGGGATGATACATAAGCTGCATACCCGGTCGGGCAGGGATATTTTAACATTCCCCAACTGGGTAAATACGGAATACTTTAGCCCTTTGAATAACCGTGATGAATTAAAATTAAAGTGGGGGTACAGTATTAATGATAAGATATTATTGTATTCGGGCGGAATTGGCGAAAAGCAGGGCCTTGATGTAATTGTAGAAGCAGCTAATATTTTAAAAGGCTTGCCCCTCATTAAATTTATCATATGCGGATCGGGTCAGTATAAATCAACCCTGCAGGCTTTGTGTGCTAAATATAAACTTGACAATATTAACTTTTTACCTTTACAGGATAAGGCGCGTTTTAACGAGTTTTTGAACATGGGCGATGTGCACCTCATCATCCAAAAATCAAATGCCAGCGACCTGGCCCTGCCATCAAAATTAACAAACATACTGGCAGTAGGGGGTACATGTATCGTTACCACATTTCCGGGTACATCATTATATAACCTTGTTACAAAAAACAACCTCGGTTTTACCTGCGATCCGGATAGCCCGCAATCATTAGCTGATACGGTATTGGCCATCCCCGAAAACCTTGCTGAGAAAAGAAATAATGCCCGTGATTTTGCACTGGACAACCTTGATATTGAAAGTATATTAAATACTTTTTTAAAAAATATAAATAGCTGAATTATATTTATATGTAAACAAAGTACTACATTAGGTGTTAATTAAACTATTATGCAATAATTTATATTTTGTTGTAGTTTATGTAATAAAAAAGTTACTTTTAAACTTCTGAACCAATTTTTATAAACCGGTAACCTTATTATATGACAATACGTTACTCAAAATTTCTTCCGGGGTTTACTTTTTTAAGCGATCTGCTATTGCTTAATCTTGCGTTATACAATTCTCATTTTATAAAGTTTAACACCTTTGTACCTGAAAAATCCTCGGCAGATTTTATTGTAATTGTAAACGTAGCCTGGGTTATCGTATCGGTATTGTCAAAAAACTTTGTTGTAAAGCGCCCGCTTATCCTGCGGGATAATATCAACAGGTTTTTACTCACCCTCATTTATCATTTGTTGCTGGTTTTCGGTATCATATATTTTTTAAAAATATACAATATCCCACGCTCGCATGTAATGATTAGCTATTCGCTTTTCTTTGTATTTATCCTCATTCAACGCTCATTATTATTTCTTTTTCTCGACCACATCAGGATGAAGGGTTATAACCATCGCCGTATAATTTTAATAGGCGATGGTGCCATTGCATCAAGGCTGGTAAACTCCTTCTCGCAGCATCCCGAGTATGGATACGATATGATTGACTATATTTCGGACACACAGATAAACAATTTATCAGAAACCAGCTTTTTTGATAAACTGTTTAACAAACAGCCGCACGAGATATTTATTTGCTACAGGCAAATGAACAGGGAAATGCTCACTTCGTTGCTGCAATTTGGTGATGAACATGCCATTAGTGTAAAAGTAGTATCAGACCTTGTGCTAAACAGTAACCATGCGGAGTTAATAAGCTATCATAATGTACCCGTGCTGCACATTTCGTCGCACCCGGAAATAAGCCTGAAAATAAGGGTTTTAAAACGCGGCTTCGATATTCTTTTCTCGACATTTACCATGGTGCTTGGCGCCCCTGTTTTTTTAACCATTTTAGTTATTACCAAGGCCACCTCAAAAGGCCCTGCTTTTTTCAGGCAGGAGCGGATAGGGCGTAATGGCAAGCCATTTTATATCTATAAATTTCGCAGCATGTATGTAGATGCTGAAAAAAACGGTCCGCAGCTTTCCAGTGCCGACGATGCGCGCATTACGCGCTGGGGCAGGGTGATAAGGAAAACCAGGCTGGACGAACTGCCGCAATTTTGGAATGTAATGAAGGGCGAAATGTCTGTTGTTGGCCCCCGCCCGGAAAGGCAACATTACATAGAAAAAATATTATCACGTACCCCAAATTACAAAAAGTTAATGCACCTTAAACCCGGAATAACATCAATGGGGCAGGTGCATTACGGATATGCAGAAAATGTTGACCAAATGTGCAGCCGCATGCGGTACGACCTTATATACCTGCAAAATGTAAATCTAAACGCCGATCTAAGTATTATTTTAAAAACTGTTAAAGTGATGATGCAACGAAAAGGCAAATAGGTAGACATAAATGCCCTTTTTATTTCAAAATCGTAGTAATAGAGTTTAATTTTTTTTTAATTTTGTTAAGCTTAATACTTAATATTTGTAATACAGAACTTATATTTTTATAAATTTTGTAAAGCTGTTTTAAGTATGTTACTTAATTGCTTATAGGTTCATGATCCATAGATATACTACTTTTATTAAGGCAGTTAACCTTACCATAGACTATATTATTCTTAATCTTAGCATGGTAATAGCCTACTTGATCGAAGATAAATCATATATATCCTGGATAACCAACAAAAAATACCTGCCTGTTGTACTGGTATTTAATCTCATCTGGTTGCTCTCGGCCAACGTAACCGGCCTTTACGAACATGTATTGAATAAAGATTCTATCAAAACCTACAGAGGGCTGATAAAAACTTACCTGCTGTTTGTAAGCTTTATATGTTTTACTATCATTATCCTGATAGGCACCAAGGCTTATTTTATTACCCGCGAATACCTTTTCTATTCCCTTGCTTTATTTGGCTTTTTACTGGGTTTTTGGAAACTGATATTCCTGAGCATACGCCGCAGCGACCGCTCGCTACTTGTAGACTCGCGAAGCGCCATTATCATAGGCGGCGGCCGTATTGGTAATGACCTGAAGAACTTTTTTAAAAATAACCCAAGCCGGGGCTACAATGTCATCGGCTTTTTTGATGATAACCCCGAAGTTGTGCAGCATAAGGAGTTGTACCTGGGCAGCACTAACGATTGCATACGCTATGTAATTGCCAATAAGGTTGACGAAATATTTTGCACCCTGCCCAGCGCCGATGCTGAGAAGATAGAGCGGCTAATGCTTGATGCCGACAAAAACCTGATACGCTTTAAGTTTGTGCCCGATTATTATGATTACGGTATTAAACCCACATCTATACAAAGCTTTGGGCACATCCCGGTAATATCCATCAGGCCCGAGCCGCTTGAAAATATTTTGAACCGCTTTATCAAACGGGCATTTGATATCCTGTTTTCGCTGTTCATCATCCTGTTTGTATTTAGCTGGCTGTTCCCTATACTGGCAATTATCATTAAGCTGCAGTCAAAAGGCCCGGTATTTTTTGTGCAGGCGCGTTCGGGACGCGATAATAAATCATTCAATTGCTACAAATTCAGGAGCATGCGGGTAAATAACGATTCGGACAAGGTACAGGCAACCCGCGATGACCAGCGTATTACCCCGATAGGTAAATTTATGCGTAAGACGAGCTTAGACGAACTACCACAATTTTTTAATGTGCTGATAGGAAACATGTCTGTAGTTGGCCCCAGGCCGCACATGTTAAGCCATACCGAACAGTACTCGCTGCTGATTGATAAATTTATGGTGAGGCATTTCCTAAAACCGGGCATATCGGGTTGGGCGCAGGTTAAAGGGCTTCGCGGCGAAACCAAAACTACCGAAGACATGATGGGCAGGGTAGAGGCCGACGTGTGGTACCTCGAAAACTGGTCGTTCCTGCTGGATATGAAGATCATCTTCCTCACGTTATGGAACTCGGTTAGAGGGGATAAAAACGCTTTCTAACTCATGCCGTTGTTTTACGATCAGCTGAAGCGGCCCGTAAACGTACCATCGCCACCCAAACGGATAATATCGGTAGTCCCTTCGCAAACCGAACTGCTTTTTTACCTCGGCCTTGATGCCGAAATAATTGGTATCACTAAATTCTGCATACACCCTGAACATCAATTTAACACCAAAACTAAAATTGGCGGCACAAAACAACTAAATATCAATTTAATAAAAAGCCTGCAGCCCGACCTCATCATAGCCAACAAAGAAGAGAATGAGCAAAGCCAAATTGAAGAGTTGGCTAAACACTTCCCCGTTTGGATAAGCGATATAAACGACCTGCCCGGCGCGTTGGATATGATCATGAAGATAGCGCAGGTTGTAACGCTTGAGCAGGAGGCTGAAGAGCTTATAACAGCCATCAAAGAGCAGTTTGAAGTATTGCATATCAACTTATCGCCCTTGAAAGCCGCTTACCTTATCTGGCGCAAGCCTTACATGGCCGCGGGGAAAGATACTTTTATTGATAGTATGTTGCAAAATTGCGGTTTAACCAATGTTTTAACCGCCCAAAGATATCCTGAACTTACAGCTGATGAGCTGGCAGCTGCTAATCCCGGCATCGTATTGCTATCATCAGAGCCTTACCCGTTTACCAATAAACATATTGATGAGCTACAGGCCATATTACCGGCGGCTAAAATTATAGTGGTTGACGGGGAGATATTTTCGTGGTATGGCAGCAGGTTATTGCAGGCACCTGCATATTTTGGGCAGCTAATGGAGCGTCTTGCCTAATTTAAAAGCAAGTATTTAAGCTACTTAAGCAAAAATCTGAAATTACATTTTATAAATTATCAAATAAAGCTATCTTTGCAGCCTGTAAAAATCCTAATGCGGAAGTGGCGTAATTGGTAGCCGCACCAGACTTAGGATCTGGCGCTTCACGGCGTGGGGGTTCGAGTCCCTTCTTCCGCACAGCAAAAAGCCGTTAACTGAATAAGTTAACGGCTTTTTTTGTTCAATCAATTCAGATTATTTCACCCGTTCTACATATTCCCCGGTGCGTGTATCCACCTTTATTTTGTCGCCCTGATTTACAAAAAGGGGCACCCTTATCTCTATTCCGTTTTCTGTTGTTGCAATTTTAAGCGCGCCGGAAGAAGTATCACCTTTAACTGCCGGCTCGGCATACGTAATTTCCAGTTCCACAAAGTTGGGTGCCTGCGCCATAATAGGCTCTTCACTTTCAAAAGAAACGATAACACTCATTCCTTCTTTTAGAAATTTCACAGTGGACCCGAAGAGGGCTTTTGGAATATTATGCTGATCAAAGGTGGTGTTATCCATAATAACCATAAAATCGCCATCTTCATACAAATATTGAAAATCATTTGTTTCTACGCGGCAAATTTCCACTTGTTCGTCGGTCCCCAAACGGGCTTCCACAATTTTGCCGGTTTTAATATTACGAAACTTGTCCAGGTAGAACGCCCCGCCTTTTCCCGGTGTACGGTGCATTACTTCGGTAACGGTTACCAGTTCGCCGTTAAAGCGTAGTATATTGCCTACTTTAATTTCGGATGCTTTTGCCATGAGGTATAATTATAAAATTTGAGCGCAAATATAAATTAACTTATGATGTTCCAATACATTCACGTCTTCCGCGCATAAAAAAAGCCGTTAACTTATTCAGTTAACGGCTTTTTTAGTTCAAAAATATCTTAAAACTTATCGTGCCTTACTACAGATTGATTGTAGCTGTGCATTAACCCGCTAATGCTTTTTATATGCGATGACCGTAAAAATACCATCAGCACCGCAAACAATAAAAAAACATAAATAATAGAAAATAAAATTACCATCTTATCTAAAATCAATAGTTAATAACCCGGGGAGATGTTATATATAAAGATGAGAATTAAAAATATAACATGCAAGATTTTTGTAACAAAAAAGTTATAAACCCAATGTCATTAGTGTTAACACATATTTACAATAATATTTTGTTGAATAACATGTCATATTACGTAACATAAACACGTAAATTACGTTAATGATAATATACCTGCCCGGGATTTTGTACCTATCTTTGGCAACAGGAATATTTTCCGATACATATATCCCTCATGGCAAAAATTAGTTTTAACAACACAGGCAGTCCGTTTTTTAAGCAATTAAAACTAAAAGTTAACAATTACTTTGCTGAAAATAAGCTTTCGCCAACTGGTGGGCCAAGGTTATTTTGGAAAGGGTTTTTCATAGCGCTGTTTGCTATAAGCATTTACATGGTACTGGTTTTCTTTACCCCATACACGCCTATAGCTATTATTTTGTGTGTTATATTGGGTGCCAACCTTGCGGCCATCGGGTTTAATATTATGCACGAAGGCGGTCACGGCAGCTTCTCTAAATATAAATGGCTTAATGATGTTTCGGCCTATTCACTGAATATGTTGGGCGGCACCATTCATTTCTGGAAACAAAAACACAACATAGACCATCATACCTATACCAATATTGAGGGGATGGACCATGATATCGACATAAAATTTATGCGCGTGCATGAAGATCAGCCCAAACACTGGTATCATAAATTTCAGCACTTATACTGGGTATTGCTTTATGGCGTATCGTACATAGCCTGGATATTGTACCAGGATTTTGAAAAATACTTTTCGCGCCGGATGGCAAAGGCCGGCAAGGCACGGTCAATGGAGTTAAAAGAACACTTTATATTTTGGTCGACCAAGCTGGGCTACATATTCGTTTACCTTGTTTTACCTATTATTATGGTAGGCTGGGCAGAAACATTGGTAGGCTTTGTTATTGTGGGTGTTGTTTGCGGTTTTTCTATCAGCGTAGTATTCCAGCTGGCGCATGTGGTAGAGGGTACCCAATTCCCCGAGCCAAATAACGATACCAGCAAAATAGAGCAGGAGTGGGCCGTCCACCAAATAAATACCACGGCAAACTTTGCTACAAAAAACAGGGTTATTTCCTGGTTTTTAGGCGGACTTAACTTCCAGGTAGAGCATCACCTGTTCCCGGGTATAAGCCATATCCACTACCCGCAGATAAACAAGCTGGTTAAGGAAACCTGCCTGGAATTTAATGTAGCTTACCTAGAACACCGTACCATGGGCAGGGCCTTTATATCGCATATAATGCATATAAAAAGACTTGGTAGCCGCACGGCGTCAGCTGTTTAATCAATTTATTTTATCACGAATTTATACGTCCCGGCACTAACTTCGATTGGGCCGGCAGTGTTTACCTGTTTATTTTTAAGGTAGATATGCTGCCCGGTTTTTAGCGTGATATAAATAGCAGCGGTGGAATTGGCGGGCACCGTAGCTGAATAAATAACAGATGCACCTTTACGTACCCACGAAGAAGTTATCCGCCCAAAAGGCCCATCGTGCGAAGAACTGTATTGAGGCAACCCTGCCACAAAGTTAGGACGCAATTGTACGTGTGAAAAACCCGGGCAGCTTTCATCCGGGAAAATACCGCCTATGCCTTTATACAACCAGGCGCCCACCTCTCCAAACATAATGTGGTTAAGCGAAATATCGTATTTTGATTGGATGTTCCAGTTCTCGTATAGCGTTGTAGCTCCATTTTTTATCCACCATCCCCACGACGGAAAATCCTCCTGCGAGGCTACTTTGTAAGCTATATCGGCGTAGCCGTTTTCGCTTAAGGCATTTAAAATACTTTTGGTGCCTAATAAGCCTACATCCAAATGCAGGCCATCGGCTTCAACCCTTTTTGCTAATATGGCCGCCACCTCATGTTTTAAATTAGCCGGAACAAGCCCCCAGTACAGCGCGACGCTCATTTCGGTTTGCGTGCCTGCGCCGTAGGTATTGCTTGCCATATTAAAGTACTTGGCATTTATGGCATCCTTTATTTTTTGCGCCAGTGCTTTGTATTTAATAACATCAGCCTGTTTGCTTAATAAACCGGCTGCTTTAGCCAGTATGGTTACATCTGTAAAGTAATAGGCTGATGAAGTATACTCAACCGGTGATTTTGATTTTACAGGCACCCAGTCGCCCAGGCCCCAGGTAGTAAGGCCGGTAGGGTAAAGCTCATTAATATGGTCAACGTAACGTTTTATGTTCTCATAGTTATCTGCAAGCGGCTTGCTGTCGCCATAAAACAGGTAAAGGTTCCATGGGATGATAGCGATGGTGCTTGTCCAGTCGGGGCCGTTGCCCCATTCGTAGCCCCAGCCGCCTGTGGGTATAATGGATGGCAGTACACCGTTTGGCTGCTGCTCGTCGCGGTGGTCGGCCAGCCATTTTTCGTAAATGGTAATGCCGTCAAAGTTATAAAGCCCTGTTTCTGAAGCA
>JBDSIC010000060.1:0-5397 GCA_039918195.1 Mucilaginibacter sp. | reverse complement strand
TTTCATTAGCCGAATGGGGCCGCAAAGAGATTGAACTGGCTGAGGCCGAAATGCCGGGTTTAATGGCCCTGCGTAAAGAATACGGCCCATCTAAAGCTTTGAAAGGCGCACGTATAGCAGGTTGCTTACACATGACCATCCAAACTGCTGTATTAATTGAAACATTGATAGAATTGGGTGCCGAAGTTACCTGGTCATCATGTAATATATTCTCAACGCAAGACCATGCCGCTGCCGCTATTGCCGCCGCAGGCCATTCGGTTTATGCCTGGAAAGGTATGAATGCCGAAGAATTTGACTGGTGTATTGAGCAAACCTTATTTTTTGGCGAAGACCGCCAGCCATTGAACATGATTTTGGATGATGGCGGCGACTTAACCAATATGGTATTGGATAAATACCCTGAACTGATAGCCGGCATTAAAGGCTTATCAGAAGAAACCACTACAGGTGTTCACCGCTTATACGAGCGTATGAAAGCCGGTACTTTACCAATGCCTGCCATTAATGTTAACGACTCGGTTACCAAATCGAAATTTGATAATAAATACGGCTGCCGCGAATCATTAGTTGACGCTATACGTCGTGCTACTGACGTGATGATGGCCGGTAAAGTTGCTGTTGTTTGCGGTTACGGTGATGTAGGGAAAGGTTCGGCCGATTCGTTACGTAACGCCGGTGTACGTGTTATAGTTACCGAAATTGACCCTATCTGCGCGTTACAGGCAGCTATGGAAGGCTTTGAGGTTAAGAAACTATCTACCGCTATAGCCGAAGCTGATATTGTGGTTACCGCTACAGGTAATTTAAACATCGTTCGCGAAGCTCATTTCCGTGCGTTAAAGGATAAAGCCATTGTTTGTAACATAGGCCACTTTGACAACGAGATAGACATGGCCTGGTTAAACGATACTTATGGCAATACAAAAATAGAGATCAAACCGCAGGTTGATAAATACACCATCAACGGTAAGGATGTTATTGTACTGGCCGAAGGCCGCTTAGTGAATTTGGGCTGTGCCACAGGCCATCCAAGTTTTGTAATGAGCAACTCGTTCACTAACCAAACTTTAGCGCAACTGGAACTTTGGGCTAACAGCGACAAATACGAAAACAAAGTTTACACGTTGCCAAAGCACCTTGACGAAAAAGTTGCCCGTTTACACCTCGAAAAAATTGGTGTTGAATTGGAGGTTTTAGACCAGGACCAGGCTGAATACATTGGCGTAACCGTTGAAGGGCCGTTTAAACCGGAATATTACAGGTACTAATTAGAAGTAACAAGAATTAGAATTAAAAGCATAGAGCCCCGAATTAAATCCGGGGCTCTATGCTTTTAACAGGTAATTTATAGGTAGATATATATGATGATCAGGCGGCCGACAAATTGCGTTGTGCGGCTTTCTGTTTGTTGCTGTAATATGGGTTGTTAGCTTTAAAAAACCTTACATCCTCCATTAAAATTTGCATTAACTCGTTGTCGAACTTTGCAACTAATTTGCTTGTTGCCGGTTTCTTATTGCTTTTCATAGGTAGGTGTATTTGTGGTTGATGATTGTAGTTACGCAGCTGTTAAACCGTTGTTTTTTAAGTTATTTACAGATTTCATTACTTTAATGTCATTCATTAAAATGTTTTTTAACTCATTGTCGAATTTTGCAACCAGTTTGCTCATTAATACTTTCCTGTAGGTTTTCATAGTTTAAATTTTAAATATTTTGACTTATATTGTTAGTTAGTTTTTTCTTTTTTATCCTTATCTGTCAAGTTATCTTTCCTGCGTCCGGCTTCTTTTAGTTGCCTTAACAGTTGCTCTTCATCTCTGGCGTCAGCAGGCTTTTCGGGGTTGTTTGGGTTTTCCCATTCTTTATTCCCTACCGGCTTCTTCTTATTTTTTAAAACATCCATAACAGCTATGTTTGAATGGAGTTATTCCAATACAATGCCAAATCATAACAGTGTCAGTTTTGTTGATGGATGTAACTAACCCAAACAATTTGCAGTCTTGTTTGGAACACTATTTAACGCCCATAATTGAAATAAATACCATACAAATGCTGTATTATTTTGTGATACAATTGTCGGGTGCAGTGGTCAGAAATAGGGTAATTATACTTATTTTGAAAATAATTTAAATGTTATTTTTTGAGTGAGACAGAACGATTGACAGTGTATTTAAAATTGTACAATATTAAGGTCAACCGTATACAATGCTTAAACAATATTAAATTGATGCATCATGAATAACATATCCATAAAAGAAGTAACCACCGAAGCGCTGCCTGCCTACAAGGCTTTTTAATTTAAACATGCTTTTTCCACGCGTCATTACAATGACCAATTCCCCTTAAAAATCCTTATTCAACAACTTCTCTAACTCGGCAAAGCTGATATTCATTTTAACACGGCCTTGTTTTGCATAGGATATTTCGCCGGTTTCTTCGGATATGATAACAGCGGTGGCCTCGTTGGCTTCGGTTACGCCTATCCCGGCACGGTGGCGCAGGCCAAATTGTGCGGGCAGGTCGCTTTTTTCGGTAAGCGGTAAAATACAGCTGGCCGATTTTATTTTATTCTCGGATATGATAACGGCCCCATCATGCAGCGGACTGTTTTTTTGAAAGATACTTTCGAGCAGGCGTTTAGAAATTTTTGCATCCATTACCTCGCAGCTGTTTTGGTAAAACTGCTCATCATATATTTTAACGAAAACTATCAAGGCCCCGGTACGGGTTTGCTTCATGCTTTTGCAGGCATCAACAATAGGTTTTATACGGGCGTAATTATTTTTTTCGGCTTCGGCCTTGCCAAAAAAGTACTGCCACCAGGCCCTGTTGCGCTGTAGCGACGCATTTTTGCCCACAAGCAGTAAAAAGCGCCGTATTTCCTGCTGAAATACTACTACTACGGCAATAATGCCTACGTTAACAAATTTGCCCAATATGCCGGTAAGCAAACGCATTTGCAAAGCATCCACCAAATAGTACAAAGCGAATATGATGGCTAACCCTATAAAAATATTGGCCGCGATAGTGCCCCGTATCAGGTTATAAAGCTGGTAAATAATAAATGCTACCAGCAATACATCAAGCACATCAAACACCGTAAACTTAAAGAAGCTGAAATCAAATGAGCCCATTTACGAAGTTAATAAAAATAGTGATTGCTGATTAGTGATTAGAGGCTGGTGATCAGAGATTAGTTGAACCTGCCAAAAAGGCCCCTATACTATTGACACCAATAAGCTAAGACGGTGGGAGGTAGGGGCCGCCCGGTTCACCCCAACCCCATTTAGGCATTGGGTTGTTGGGATCCATGTTTATTGTGGTTTCGTGCGAGTTTAATACAGCAATGCGGGTACCCCATTCCAGGTACGCCACAAATGCCGACCGGAATTCAGGGTCGGCAGGTAGAAGCTGTTCATCGGCAGTTTCCAGTAATAAGTATATCCAGCGTTTGCGGTGGGCTTCGGTAAGGTATTTTTCAAGGTGCTTTTGTATCATTTTATAATGATCGCCTTCAGTTTCGCTGTAGAGCTTAGGCCCGCCCAAAACTTCGGCTACAAAATGGGCAACGTGCATACGGTGTTTTGCCGACATGTGTTTAAATACAGGTTCCAGCAACTCGTCTGCCAAAACCTTATCATAGAATTTTTCAAATAGTAGTTCGAAAGCCGGCATTCCGCCGGCCCATTCAAATAGTGAGGGTACGCCCGGTTTATCGCTATTCGCCATAGATCTATTTGTATTAGATAATGCTGTTAAAATAAGATTTTAATACGAGTTTTTTCCAAATTCAGTATAAGTCTCTTTATGGATAGTGTCACAAGTGTCGCCCTCCCTGCCACACGACATCTAACTATAAAACAAAAAGCGCTATCGCGGTCTTCACGCAATAACGCTTTTTCTAAAATCAGTTCAATAATTATTTACCCATTTGGTCGATAACAGCCTGGGTAACCCCGGTGTACGAGAAACCGCCATCGTGAAACAAGTTTTGCATGGTTACCATTTTGGTAAGGTCGCTAAACATGGTTACGCAGTAATCGGCACATTGGTTAGCATCAGCATTGCCCAGCGGGCTCATTTTTTCGGCAAATTCAATAAAGCCGTCAAAACCCTTTACGCCCGAGCCTGCAGTAGTACGGGTTGGCGACTGTGAAATGGTATTAACACGTACGTTTTTCTTCATGCCGTACTCGTAACCAAAGTTACGGGCTATGCTTTCCAATATCGCTTTGTTATCGGCCATATCATTATAACCCGGGAAGTAACGTTGTGCGGCAATATAGCTTAACGCCACTACCGAACCCCATTCGTTTATGGCATCCTGCTTCATAGCTATCTGTAAGATACGGTGCAGGCTCAATGCCGAAATATCAAATCCCTTAAAGGTAAAGTCGTAATTATTTTCGGGGTAAGGGATGTTTTTGCGTACGTTAACGCTCATGCCTATGGAGTGCAGGATAAAATCCACACCGCCGCCAAAGTGTTCCTGTGTTTTGGTGAACAGGTTGGTAATGTCCTCGTTGCTGGTAACATCAGCCCCTATGATGGGCGCGTTGCATTCTTCGCCAAGTTTATTCAATTCGCCCATACGCAAAGCGATAGGTGCGTTTGATAATACAATTTCGGCACCTTCCTGTACGGCACGCTGTGCTACCTTCCAGGCAATTGATTGCTCGTTAAGGGCACCAAATATGATACCTTTTTTGCCTTGTAATAAATTATAAGCCATTAGTTTGAGTTTTAAAAGTGCGGTAAAGTTAGAATTATTTATGAGTTAGTTAAAGCGGAACAAAAAGTGTTTGCTATTGGTTTTAACGGAATTTAAAAGAGCCCGTTTCAGAGGTTTAATAATTCTCTCGCGTTCTGTAAAGCGCTTTCGCCGGGCTTGTCGCCGCTTAGCATTTTAGCAATTTCCATTATGCGTTCCTGCTCGTTTAGCTTTTTAATACGGGTATAGGTGGTGTCGGCACCGTCATCTTTATAAACAAAATAATGGCTTTGGCCCTTGCCGGCAATCTGCGGCAGGTGGGTGATGGTAATCACCTGCAGGTTTTTTGCCAGGCGTTCCATTATCTGCCCCACTTTATTGGCAACCTCACCGGATACTCCCGTGTCTATCTCGTCAAAAATAATGGTAGGCAAAGACGTGTATTGTGCTATCAGCGATTTAATGCTTAACATTACCCGCGACAGTTCACCACCCGAAGCTACCTTGCTCATCTCGCCCAAAGCATGCCCCTTATTGGCCGTGAACAGGAAGCGTACGTCGTCCATCCCGGTTTTAGTAAACCCGGGTGTAGCAGTCAACTCAACCTTTAAGGCCGAACTACCCATGCCCATTTCGGCCAGCGCGCCAACAACCTGTGCTTCTATAGATGGGATAGCCTTT
>JBDSIC010000059.1:0-3338 GCA_039918195.1 Mucilaginibacter sp. | reverse complement strand
AGCTGCAGGCCGAAAAAAAAGCTACGGAGTTATTAGAATTACTTGGACTGGGCGACAGGCTAAAGCATAAGCCCAACCAGCTTTCGGGTGGCGAGCAGCAGCGTGTTGCTGTTGCAAGGGCGTTGGTAAACGAACCCGCGCTTATATTTGCCGATGAGCCATCGGGCAACCTCGACTCCACCAACGCACGCGAACTGCATGAGCTGTTTGTAAAACTGCGCGATGAGTTTAACCAAACCTTTGTTATCGTAACGCATAACGAAGACCTGGCCGCGCTATCTAACCGGAAAATACTAATGAAGGACGGATTAATAGTACAGTAACCCGCATGCCGTTTATACTCATTACTGCTGCCACTACATCACAGGCACACAAAATAAAAAGCGACATTCATAGCGATAATGTAATTCTGGGAGATTATATGGACCTGCCCGATTTTATGTTAAAGCCCGGCAAATTGATGCATATTCCTAACCCCGCATCTGCAAGCTATTCGCACGAAATGCTCACTTTTTGCCTGGATAATGATATAACAGCAGTTTATCCATTAAGGGAAGCAGAAGAGGCACTGCTGCTTGAAGCTGTGCAATTGTTTACCGAATTCAATATCAATATTGTTAAGACTAATGAGATACAGTGATATAGATAGGCGTAAAAGCGCTTTTATATTTGAGCTGGATAATGTGCTTTACCCCGAAAAGGATTACCTGCTGCAAGTGTATTACCTGTTTGCCAATATGCTGGAGTATACCGAGCTATGGGATGCCGGCGCTATGGTTAAGCTAATGGCAGACACCTACCACGAAAAAGGCCACGAAGCCGTGTTTGATGTACTAAAGGCGAAATTCAATGTAGATGAAAGATACCGGGAAAACTTAGGCGAAATGCTCATTACCGCCAAAGTACCTCTTAAATTATTGCTGTATAAAAGCATGCTCGATCTGCTGCAGGATATAGTGGTTGACCGGAAAAAGATATTCATCGTAACTAACGGACATCCACGGCAGCAGTTAAATAAAATGAAACATATTGAATGGAATGGGTTAGAAGAGTATTTAATTTGCTATTTTGCAGATGAAATATCAGCAAAACCTGAACCCGACGTGATAGATCAATTAATAAAAGATCATAATTTATCCCGCAGGGAACTGGTAATGATAGGTAACAGCGATGTTGACCGACAGTGTGCGGAAGCCACTGGTATAGAATACGTTAACTCAAAAGAATTTTTATAAACCTTTTTGTAACATATTTTCGTATATTGCATAGTCTGATATTGTACTGACCCATTAAATTTATTAAATTAACAAAATGAAAAAAGTTGTTTATCTCGTAATTTTGCTCACAGCAGGCGTGCTGTCTGCCTGTAAAAAAGAATCAAAACCACCTGTAACTCCTCCTACAGATACTGTTGTAGTTATACCTCCAACCCGTTTTGAACTTACAAAAGACTCTATATTTTTATATGCCAAAGAATCTTACTTATGGAATGAGGCTATACCTGATTCGGCTACTTTTAAACCGCGTAAGTTTACCGGTAGTAATGAACTTGCTGCCTTGCAAAAGGAAGTTGATGCTATTTCGCAGTACAAAATAAACCCATCTACAGGCAAACCTTTTGAGTATTATGCGCCTCAACCCGGTGCTTCAAAATATTCATTTATTGATGACGGATCTACTTCAGGCGGACTTGGTGGTGCAGCCGGCGATTTCGGATTTGAGCCGAGATATGCTTTTGACGATAATTTATATATAAAATATGTATACCCGAATTCTCCGGCAGATAACGCAGGTATCAAACGTGGTTATAAAGTGGTAAGATTAAACGGTCATACAGATTTTGATCCAAGCGTATCAGCCAATATCGATGCTATTGTGGATGGTTTTTATAGTGAGGATCATATTGATATTACACTTGAAAAACCGGATGGCACTAATTTAGATGCATCTTTTAATACGGCTGAATATACTATCAACCCGGTACTAACTTATAAGGTTATCCCGGCCGGCAGCAAAAAAGTAGCTTACATGGTATTCAATAGTTTTACCTCATTAGCTAATTCAAAGCCTAAAATAGACCAGGCTTTCAATTATTTTACAGCTAACGGCGCTACCGATCTTGTGGTCGACCTAAGATATAACGGCGGCGGTTATACCGCTACGGCTGAATATATCAGTGACCTCATAGTGCCTGCTGCTAAAAGCGGGACATTGATGTACACTTACTTTTTCAACCAGTCCATGCAGGACGGTATCTTCCCGTTATTAAATAAAAATGTGTTTGATAACCAATTGGCTCCAGGGGATTTTAAACCTGAAAACAACCGTACTTTATTTGATAAAGAGGGTTCTTTTAATCCGTCTAAGGTTGTTTTTATACTAACCGGCGGATCGGCGTCAGCAAGTGAATTGCTTATTAATAACCTGTTGCCACACATGGATGTTAAAATTGTTGGCGAGCCAAGCTATGGCAAGCCAGTTGGCTTTTTTGCTATCCCAATTGATAAATACGAGTTATATCTTGCCCAGTTCTCTACTAAAAACTCACAAAACAAAGGTGAGTATTATGCAGGGATGGTACCGGGCTCAAGTGATTTCCCTGGTAAAGAAACTGATGATGATGTAACGAAAGATTTTGGTAACCCGGAAGAATTGTCCCTGGCTGCCGCTCTTAATTACATATCTACCGGTGATTTTGTAGCTGTATCAAACAGAACCAAAAAGATCAACACCACGCGTGTTTTATCATTGGATCAGTTACGTGTATTAGGTTTAAAAACAGAGAACCCTAAGCGTTTTAAAGGAATGATAAGGAACGAGATTAAAAAACACTAGTATAAAACAAAACTTAGAAGAATGGGCGGTTGCAGAAATGCAACCGCTTTTTTTATTATCAATCTGCCAGCTCACGCAAATCCACCGCCACAACCCGCGATATGCCTTGCTCTACCATGGTAACGCCGTAAATAACGTCGGTGCTGGCAATAGTACGCTTATTATGCGATACGATGATGAACTGCGAATCTTTTGAGAACGTGCGGATAATGTTATTGAACTTATCAATATTGGTATCATCAAGCGGGGCATCTACTTCATCAAAAATACAGAAGGGGGCCGGCTTAAGCAGGTAAAGCGAGAAAAGTATGGCTGTAGCTGTAAGCGTTTTTTCACCGCCGGATAATTGGTTGATGGATATGGGGCATTTACCCTTTGGCCTTGCTATAATGTCTATATCCGATTCAAGCGGCTTCTGCGGGTCCATCAGTACCAAATCGCACGAATCCTCCTCATTAAATAACGACCGGAATACCTTGATGAAATTCTCGCGCACCAGCGTA
>JBDSIC010000058.1:0-5426 GCA_039918195.1 Mucilaginibacter sp. | reverse complement strand
TACCTGCACCGGGGTCAAGATCAATCGGGTTATTCAATTGATAGCTTCCTACGGTTATTAAATTTCCATTTTTATCAATAAGTGTTTTAACGGGCAAGTCGCCGGTAGTCTTAAATTTAATAATGTTAAGTAAGTTTCCAGCGTAATTGGCTTTAATTATTTGTACCGATCCGATATCGTTGATGGTTAAATAAATGTTCCCTTTATTATCTATGTTCAAGTCGGTTTTGCCGGCATCAAATCGCGAAACCTGGCGAACCACAGGTATCGACTTTGAACCAAGATAATTGCCTTTTGCATCAAGTGCTTGTATATATATGCCGGTGCCAGAAATATTTTTAACAGCTGTACCGGGATCTAAATCAATAGTACCATCATAGGTGCCCGCTGTAATAATGTTTCCAAACTTATCTGCAATTACCGAAGTAGCTGAGATATATCCATCTAAAATTTGGGAAGAAAAAAATTTGTCCCAGCTTGGTTTTGTGCTATTGCAATCGGCAGTATTAGTTAGTGCAGCCGTTTTTTCACTTGTGTTATCGGTTTTTGCAGATAAAACAGGTTCGCTTTTTTTGCAGGATGATATAGCGAATAGTACAAACGCTACGGCGGTAAAGGTTTTTAGGTTCATAACTGGTTTAGTAACTTGTATATACAAACCTAAATAAAAATATGTCTTTTACAAATTTTTATCGTATTAATTAACAAAGGTTAATTATACTCAATAGAAAGGGCTTCCGACCATTGCCTTGTGCTGCTGGATCTGGAGTTTTAATTTAGTAGCTTACCCTATTAATTATGATACTTTGCCCATCATCTATTAAGCCTATGTATAAATAATATGACTCGTCCTCTACTTCTCGTATATAATATTGTTTAATATGATTTTCCTTCAAATCACCTATCACCTCATTAAATTCTTCGTTATGAATAATTTGGCTTTCTTTCATCCGCTTATCATTACTAAGCTGAAAGCTTAAATTCCGGTAGTCTTTTTTTGAAAGCTTAATTAAGGCAGCTGCACTATAATCGCCATGCTGATCTGGATATGAAGCAACTTTGCATATAATATCTGCCGAAGGCGGAGCCTGTATTAAAGTTATAGTTTTGAACTCATCGAAATAAAAGTTGTCATTAGGATAAAAAGCTGTATAAAATGGGTAAGCTATTAAAGCGAAGATAGCTATGGCTACTGTTATTCCGGTTTTTGGGTAACCTATCCGCAGAAAGCGGTTGTATATAAATATCAAAAGAACAATCAATAAACCCAGACCTATTAACACTGCGACAGCAAAAATAAGTAGCATTTCCATTTTATACTTTCTCTTTAATTTATCCCCCGCAAAACCCTGCTCCACCGTACCTTATTAAATGCCGACCTGGTGCTATCAATACTCATAAAGGTAAACATGGGTTTGCCTACTACATGGTCCTCGGGCACAAAGCCCCAGTAACGCGAATCTTCGGAGTTGTGGCGGTTGTCGCCCATCATCCAGTAGTAGCCCATTTTAAAGGTATAGGTAGCGGTTTTTTTATTGTTGATGTAATAGTCGCTGCCTTTGTGTTCCAGCTTGTTGCCTTCAAACTGCTCAATGGCTTTTCCGTATAAGGCTACGGTCGAATCGTTAAGCGTTACCGTCCAGCCTTTTTTGGGTATGGTGATCGGGCCGTAATTATCCTGGTTCCAGTTAAACAAGGCGCTTTGCGGGTAAACCGATAGGTCCTGCAGGCCTTTGGGCTCAATCAGCGGTTTTATCGCTTTGATATTGGAGTAACTTTTAAATTCGGCGTAACTGTCGGCAGGGATGATCATCGCATAATCCACCGGGCTTATCTGGCCGCGGAATTCGATATGCAGGTCGTCAAATACCTTTGGGTTAAATGTGGTGCCGTCGGTAGTTACCTGGTAAGATGTTTGCGCTTTTGGCGCGCTCTTTATCTCTTTGCCGTTTACAAATACCCTGGTGTCAATAATGGATAATACATCGCCGGGCGTGGCCAAACAGCGTTTTATATAATGCACGCGCATATCTACCGGGTCCTTTAAAATACCGCCGGGGTAATTGAATACCACGATATCGCCTTTTTTAACCTCGCCCAAACCGGGCAGGCGGAAGTAGGGCAGCTTAAGGCCGTCCCAATAGGTTTTTATATCGCCGCCAAAGTTAACGTGCGACTCTAAAAAAGGGATAGATACAGGCGTCATGGCCATGCGCGGCCCGTAGCTTAACTTACTCACAAAAAGATAATCGCCCGTCATCTGTGTGCCTTCCATCGAGCTTGACGGAATGGCATAGGCCGAAAACAGCAAACCCCGCACCAGCGTTGAAACCACCAGCGCGAATACTATGGCATCTACCCATTCACGGGTTTTGCTTTTTTTCTTTACAGGCGTTGCCGTTTTTTTGCGCGACAGGATATTCCACTTCATAAAATAATGATTAAGCTTATATATAAGCTTTGATTAGGGTTGGTGTGATTTGTTACACAGAACCATAGCATTAATAATATTTTTTAATTTTCATCGCTTGTTTAAAGCAAAAAGGATGAAAAGCATCCGGCTAAAAAACAAAAAAATAAAAATATTTTAATAAATTCTACTAAATCTATAGATATTATATAAATAATTATTATCATTGCAGCGTTATACATCAGAACAATCAGGAATGAAACATTTTTTACTACAGTCATTTAATTTTTACGCACCGTTTACCACCATGCCGGCCGGCTGTATGTGTTGTTGTTGAAGCTCCTTTTCTTCAATCAATTAACAACATTTAAGTACTTATAACCACCTGTTTCCAATGAACTTTTATCGACTGAATACTATTGTCGTTTCAAAAACGGCCCTATCAAATTTTGCACCCTTTGTAGGTGCTAACCTTACACCAAACACAATTAATATGAAAAAAACATTACTCTTAATTTTAAGCGCCATACTATGGGTGAGCACTGCATTTGCCCAAACCACCTTTGTAACAGGCGCTATTAAAAACCCCGAAGGCAGCCCGGTAGCGGGTGCAAGCGTTATTGTAAAAGGCACTAAGCTTTATGCAGTTGCCGATGATGACGGTAATTTCAGCATTGCCGCACCGCAAGAGGTTCCGTTTACCATACGCATCAGCTCTGTTGGGTACAAAACACAGGAGTTTATTATCACCCAGTTGCCGGTTGCACCTTTAGCAGTGAGCCTTACTGACGACAACTCACTAAGCGAAGTGGTTGTTACGTCAAGGCGCCGTATTGAAACTGCACAAAGTGTACCCATCGCTATTACGGTAGTGGGCGGCACGCAGATAGACCAGGCGGGCGCATTTAATGTGAACCGTGTAAAGGAACTGATACCGTCACTACAGCTTTATACATCAAATCCGCGTAATACTGGTATCAATATTCGTGGTATAGGTTCACCGTTCGGCCTTACCAATGACGGCCTTGACCCGGGTGTAGGTTTTTATGTAGATGGTGTATATTATGCACGCCCTGCAGTTGCAACACTTGACTTTATTGATGTAGACCGTATTGAAGTATTGCGCGGTCCGCAGGGAACCTTGTTTGGTAAAAACACCAGTGCCGGCGCTATTAATATCACTACCCGTAAGCCAAGCTTTACACCGCAGGCATCTTTCGAAACCAGTTTCGGGAATTATGGCTACCTACAGGCAAAGGCATCTATATCAGGACCTTTGAGCAAACAATTTGCCGCGCGCGTTTCGTTTTCAGGAACACAGCGTAATGGCCTGGTTGATAATATAGCCACCGGGAGAGCTACAAATGACCTTAATAACATTGGTGGCCGCGCACAGTTGCTTTTTAAACCTTCAGATAAAGTATCACTTTTACTGGCAGGTGATGTAAGCGACCAAAAACCTGATGGCTTTGCGCAGGTTGTTGCAGGTGTTGTTAAAACAAAACGTGCGGCTTACCGCCAGTTTGATGCCATCACTGCTGATCTTGGTTATAAACTGCCAAGTTTGAACGCTTTTGACCGCATAATAGATCACGATACCCCGTGGAGGTCAGGGAATCAACTGGGTGGTGTTTCCTTAAACGCGGACATAAAATTAGGCCCGGGTACATTAACATCTACCACAGCATACCGCTACTGGAACTGGGATCCATCAAATGACCGTGACTTTACAGGTTTGCCGGTACTGCAAAAATCGCAAAACCCGGCTAAACACCATAACTGGTCACAGGAAGTGCGTTATGCCGGCCAGTTATCAGATAAATTAAGTGGTGTAGTAGGTTTATTTTTTATAGATCAGGAAGTAAAAATTACAGGTACTGAAGAATCAGGTTCGGCACAGGCACGGTTTTCTAAAAGCTCAACCGGCGTAAATGCAAACACACCGGGTGTAACCAATGATGACCTGTGGGCCACACCAGGTTTACTGGACGGATATGGCATATACACTAACGCTTCTATCAAATCAAAAAGCGCGGCAGCATTTGCCAGCGTTGACTGGGAATTTGCCGAAAGCTTTCACATATTGCCGGGCGTACGTGTAAACTACGACAAGAAAGATGTAAGCTATGACAGGGTTGCAAAAGGCGGCCTTAATGTTGATGCCAGCAGCTATTCTGACGCGGTAAAAGCAGAGTTAAAAAAGATAAAGAGCGGCGTTTACAGCAGCCAGCAATATGTGGCTGATGCTGATGAGAAGAATTTCACGTATTCGGTTACCGCCTCTTACAGGCCAAATAACCGACTTAATGCCTTTGCCACTTACTCTACCAGCTTTAAACCTGTAGGCGTTAACGTAGCGGGCCTGCCTACTACAACTGTTAACGGCGCAACAGTAGCTGATATTAGCCTTGCGGTTATTAAACCCGAGGATACTAAACATTATGAATTAGGTGTTAAAACCACGCCGCTTGATAACCTGATAATTAATGTTACCTTTCATAATTCAGACATTAAAAACTACCAGGCAAATGTTCAGTCGCCCGAACTGGGTGTAAACCGGGGCTATATAGCCAATGCCGAAAAGGTAAATGTAAAAGGTGTTGAAGTGGATGTTAATTACAGGGCAAACCAAAACTTCTCCTTCTACGCGGCAGGCGCTTACACCGATGCCAGGTATGTTAAATTTACAAATGCACCGCTTCCACTTGAGGAAACAGGTTTAACAAATGATGCTAAACAACAGATCGCTTTTAAAGATATATCAGGCGGAAGGCTTCCGGGTGTATCAAAATGGGCCGGATCGTTGGGCGCTGAGTTTGCTACCGATGCTAATTTTATAGGTAAAGGAAAAAAATTCTTTATCGCTGCTGACGCTGCCGGCCGTTCTACTTTCTCATCAAGCCCATCGCCATCAGCATACCTGAACATTGAAGGTTATGTTATTGCAAATGCAAGGGTTGGCTTTAAAGCGCCTTACGGTATCTCAGCTTATGTATGGAGCCGTAACTTGCTTGAT
>JBDSIC010000057.1:0-3184 GCA_039918195.1 Mucilaginibacter sp. | reverse complement strand
CGCCTACCCTGCGCGCAAGGTCGATCTGGATACGCGAGTCATCATTTTCGGGGAAGGTAAAACGCATCATGCCGCTGTGGGGAGCGGCAGTCATTTCTGCTTTCACTTTATATTTATCAAGCACAACGGAATAATATCCCGCAGTTGCCTTTTCGCTTTTCTTATCATAAACCGAGCGGTAACCCAACGCCGGGTTAGCCAGCTTGCCCGATGATGTATTGAGTTTACCCGTGGTTGGCATCACCAAAAAGTTGCCCAGGTCGCCAAACCAGCCTATACCACTCATTTGGGTAAAGGCAAAACCCTCAATACTGGTATGTTCATAGCTATAACCCGAGCCATTATCGCCGCCGGTAATGGTATTAGGACTAACCTGCACCATGCCATAAGGCGTAGTAGCGCCCGGGAAAGTTTTACCTAAACCGTGGTAAACCCCGGCCTGCGCGGTACTGGTACTGGCACCAATAAACGGGTTCACATAATCGGCAAGTGTTTGGGCGCTTACCGGCCCGGCAATCAGCATCACAGCTGCAACAGCCTGGAAGTATCTTTTTATCATGTTTTATATCAGTGGTTAATTGGTCGCAGTATAATCAGGAATTAAATGTACTGTAATTTTATACTTCAACAGTTTATTGATGGTATAATTATTTTCGGCATAGCTATCCATACCTGCAGATCCATTAGCGCGGCTTGCCTGTGCGGCTGGCTTTACCGCGATATACGCGACACCTGCCGCCAAGCCTGCAATAATTTTGAGGGATAATCTGCTTTTTGTCAAAGTGGTTAGCTTATAGCTGTCAATAATACAAAATACATCATCCAACTATGCATAAACTTTCAATTTTTGCTATTGCTAATTAGATTTAGCAGCATTGGTAAACTTAATTGTACGTAACCCAAACCGTGGCGCCGAAACCAATACAGAAGTACTGCCTTTACCGTTTTTAGTTACCTGCAGCTCCTGCTTTTCGTTGCCGTTAAGCTCTACCACTTCCACCTTGTCAGCCTTAAAATCAAAGGCCAGTTTACGGTCTGCAGCATCACCTTCTGCATTAAAAACCCGCACCAGCATATCGTTGCCTTCAAAAGTTACGGATGAAACCTCGTAGCCTGTGCCTTGTATATTTACCAGCGATTTGCCGCTGTCAGATGCCGGCGAGTTGCTTTGAACTGCCAATAACGGCTCGTTCCATTTAGTGCTTTCGGTCCAAAGCCCTGCCTTATCCCATTTACCGGCATGGGGCACCAGCGAATAGTTGATCACGGTTGGCCCTTCTATCTTATAGTTGCGTCCCCATAAACCTACTCCTGAGTATTGCAGTGTTAACCCTAACGGGAAATCTTCGCCGTGCGCGTAGTTGGTTGTATGGTCGGTAAATAAAGCCATGCCGTAAGCGTCATCCTTATCGGTAACATCTACCCAGTTAAGTAGTACATTGTTCTTTATCTTATCCCAATCGTTAAAAAAGGTATTGGTTAAGCGGCTTTCGGTAACATCATAAGGCGCGTTCTTGTACACTTTTTGCCCCTGTAAATTAAGCGGGAAGTTTGCCATCAGCTTTTCCTTATCGTTATAAAAACCTTTGTGGTTATCATCGCCCCGGTAAGTGTTGGGCGCAGTAGGCTCGCCTATTTCGGGACTGCCCACATAGTTGATGGCTACCTGCAAGTCAATCTTCCTTTCGCCCTGCATAACGGTAAGTGTTTGAGTGAATTTGTGCTCGCCAATGCTGCCTTTTATTTGAAGTTTAGACAGGTACGGGCCGTTCTCCAATATAGTCACCCCGGCCGGTTTATCTCTGCTTGACAGGAAACCTCCCTCCTTGCTGAAATTGCCACGCAATTCGTTAAACCCGCGTTCGTTAGCTTTGTCTACAAACTCTTTACTGTTCAATGCTTTCGCTACAATGCTTTCTACAACACCGCCTTTTGCCGGGTTGATGACAATGGTATACAGGTCACTTTCTACTTTATACGTGCCATTTTTTTGCTTGCTTACCATCTTATTAGTCACATTCTTGACTTTTTCTACAAAGGTATAATCAGCATAACCCATCGCCGGCACAACGGCCTTAAACACGATGCTGCCCATAATATTTGCTGAATCCCTTATAAACTGAGTTGGGACCACACCATCTTTTCCTGATATGTCGCCTTCAAACCCCAGGTTCGAATCGGTCATTTTTTTAACCGGGGCGTTTATGCTAACCCACTCGCTTCTGGTGGTACCCGATGTGTTATACACACGTATATTATTGAATTTTCCTGTAAGAGTTGGGTAGATCGCCGTAATCACACTGTCAGCAACGTGGTTAGTTACGGCCGTCCATTTTACTACTTTATCAGCCCAGGTATTGCCATTGCGGCCATTGTAAGGCACTATCCAGCAATCATGGTGCTGCGATAACAGCAAGGTGCGCCATGCCTCGTCAAATCCGGTTTGCGGCCAGGCGGCATTATTGTATATTTTGTTGATAGCCGCTATCTTTTCGGCCATGATGATCTTATTTTCAGATACTCTTACCTGTTGCGCTATATGCTGCATTACCTGCGAACCCCAAACAAGGCTCACCAACACATCTTCCTGGCTAAATTTCCAGTCCTGCGTTGGTTTTTTGATAGCCACATTCTCGAAATAATTGCGCCAGGTAGTATATTCGGTAGGTTGGTATGATTTATTGCCGTTACCCAAATACAGTCCGTTTTTCCAACCCGCGTCCTGCAAGGTCATCCCTATAGGGTGTTCAATGCCGTAAGCAAAGGCATCGTTTATATAATCGGGATGGTTATAAAAAGCGTTGGTTTGCCAGGCCGAACCGGGCATTAGTTTTTCGGTAGCATAACGCGGCGAGGTGGGCAGTTTAGTACCATCGGGCCCAACCCAGTTGATCAGTTCACCGCCAAAAGGGGCCACATAGCCGCCCCAGCAGGTATTAGGGTTTTTTAACGACGCATTTTTAAAGCCGAACGAAGTTAATATCTGCGGCAACGCGCTGGTAAAGCAAGGCTCCTCTGATGAATAGGTGGTAAACAGCACTGTCGGGAAGTGTTCCTTTATTTTTTTGATGCCGTATTTAAATTGCCTGATAACACTCTCGCCCGAAATATTGTAAGTATAGGCCTGCGCGTAGCCGGGGTTAACATATTCAATACGCATCCCTTTGGACGACTGGTCGGCAAT
>JBDSIC010000056.1:0-2773 GCA_039918195.1 Mucilaginibacter sp. | reverse complement strand
ATAGCCGATTACCTGAACATCATGTACATCCCCAACTCGGGCGAACTGGTGGTTTTTGCCGGGGCATTTGTAGGGGCATGTGTAGGTTTTTTATGGTACAACTCCTACCCCGCCCAGGTATTTATGGGCGATACAGGCAGCTTGGCCATCGGCGGCGTCATCGCGGTATTTGCCATTATGATACGCAAGGAATTATTGATACCTGTATTATGCGGTGTATTTTTAGTTGAGAACGTATCGGTAATTGTGCAGGTAACCTGGTTTAAATACACCAGGAAAAAATACGGCGAGGGCCGCAGGGTTTTGCTAATGGCACCGCTGCACCACCATTACCAAAAAAAGGGGTTTCATGAGGCAAAGATCGTAACACGTTTTTGGATCATCTGCATTATGCTGGCCATTATATCGGTAATAACGTTGAAGCTGAGATAAGGAGAGACTTTAAAAGCCCTCTCCTTTGGAGAGGGTTGGGTGAGGCAAAAAGAGTTTGCTACGCTCGCAATGATAAAAGGAAAAACATAAAATGAACGAAAACAATAACATAACATCTTCTGCTCCCTCTCCTTTGGAGAAGGCCGGGGTGAGGTTTGCCATACTTGGCGCCGGCGAAAGCGGCGTGGGTGCGGCATACCTGGCCCAACAGCAGGGGTATGATGTTTTTGTGTCTGACTTTGGGGCCATTGCTGACAATTACAAACAACAGCTGCAAAGCTGGAATATTCGTTTCGAGGAAAAACAGCATACCGAAGCAGAGATATTAAACGCTGTAGAGGTAATTAAAAGTCCGGGGATACCGGATAAGGCCCCTATTGTTAAAAAACTAAAGGAAAAAGGCATACCGGTTATTTCTGAAATTGAGTTTGCCGGCAGGTATACCGACGCTAAAATAATAGGTATAACCGGGTCGAACGGTAAAACTACCACCAGCAGCCTTACCTATAAAATTTTAAAGGATGCCATGTTAAACGTGGGTTTAGCGGGCAACATCGGCAACAGCTTTGCCTATTTGGTAGCCACTGAAAAGTTTGACTACTACGTACTGGAGCTAAGCAGCTATATGCTGGATGACATGTATAAATTCAAGGCTGATATAGCCGTATTGCTAAACATTACAGCCGACCATTTAGACCGCTACGACTATAAGTTTGAAAACTATGCGGCATCAAAGTTCAGGATAACCCAAAATCAAACCGGGGCAGACTATTTCATTTACTGCGCCGATGACGAGGAAATAACAAAAGGAATGGAAGGGCGAGCCTTTGAAGCGCAGATGCTGCCATTCTCAATAAAAAAAAAGTGCAAGCGGGAGCATATCTCGAAAACGACAATATTGTCATAACCACAAATCAAGCACATTTTACAATGTCAATTAACGAATTGGCCCTGCAGGGGAAGCACAACATTTATAACTCTATGGCTTCGGGTATTGTAGCCCGGGTACTGGAGTTACGCGAGGGAACGATAAAGGAGAGCATGGGCAATTTCAAGAACATTGAGCACCGGCTTGAGTTTGTTGCCAAAATATCCGGCATCAGTTTTATCAACGACTCAAAAGCCACCAACGTTAACTCGACCTGGTATGCTTTAGAGAGCATGCCCGCCGACGTGGTACTCATATTAGGCGGCGTTGACAAGGGCAACGATTACACCATGCTGAAAGAACTAATAAAGCAAAAAGTTAAAGCGATAGTGTGCCTGGGCAAAGACAACAAGCGCATACACGATGCTTTTGAGGATGATGTAGAGATCATAGTGAACACCTTTTCGGCTCAGGAAGCGGCTCAGATAGCCTTCCACCTGGCCAAAAAAGGTGATACGGTACTACTATCACCCGCCTGCGCCAGTTTCGACCTGTTCAAAAATTACGAAGACAGGGGAAACCAGTTTAAGGAAGCGGTGAAGGAATTATAGATGTGCAAATAAAAAAGCCCTCTCCTTTGGAGAGGGTTGGGTGAGGCAATAAATAAATAATAACAAGGGGCAAAATCACAACAATTAAATCGGAACATGAACGCGATACTAAGTAACACCAAAGGCGACCGCTGGATATGGCTCATAGTCATAGTGCTGTCTGTTATTTCGTTGTTGGCAGTGTACTCCTCAACAGGTACAATTGCCTACAAACACGGTACCGGTGCGGAGTCATATTTGATAAAGCATTTGGCTATGGTGGTTGCGGGTATCGCGCTTATGTACATTTCGCACAAGCTGGATTATCGCTATTATGCCGGTATATCCAAATTGCTGATGATAGTTACCATTCCCCTTTTATTATATACGCTGCTGTTTGGCAACAACATTAACGATGCCAGCAGGTGGATAGCCATACCGGGCACCGGTTTAACCTTCCAAACCTCGGATCTGGCTAAGCTTGCTTTAATTACCTACCTGGCACGTACGCTGTCGCGCAAGCAGGAAAATATAAAGGACGTTAAAAACTCCTTCATCCCTATCATGGGTTCGGTGTGTGTTATTTTTATACTGATAGCGCTGGCTAACTTGTCAACCGCGCTGATGCTGTTTGGAGTAAGTATTTTACTGCTGATCATCGGGCGTATCAGTATAAAACAAATATCGGTGGTGTGTTTATGCTGCGGCGTGCTGCTGGCCGGCGTAATGCTGCTTGGCCCGCGCCGTGCAACTTATTACTCACGTATAAACGCCTTTACGCACCCCGAAAAGGTCGACCCGGATAAGTCCTTCCAGTCCGACCACGCCAAGATAGCCATCGCCAGCGGCGGTATTATGGGCAAAGGTCCCGGCAATAGTACTG
>JBDSIC010000055.1:0-3319 GCA_039918195.1 Mucilaginibacter sp. | reverse complement strand
CCGAACTCAGCCTAACCCTTATCCCGCCATCGCCCGTAACCGACCAGATAACTTTGGACGTTAGGGCAGGGATATGGAACCATACCGGTACCGTTAAAACTGTAATTGTATCATTTTATTTGGATAAGGAAGAAAAAGGCAGCCTGCTGCACCGGCAAAATATAGTGCTTGCGGCACGCTCTAACGGGCTGGTAAAATTCCCATGGTCAACTAAGGGGCAATCCGGCAACCATAAAATTATACTGGTTACCCGGGCAGGTAAAAACGTATTGCGTAAAGAACGACCTATGCAGGTTTTAGCTTCAACCATACGCTCAACCCGGAAGATTGACGGTGCCTGGTTTGGTTTTTACCACTGGAGCGAAGCAGAAGGCAAGTACTGGAATGCCGAATTAAAGAAAGCTACTGACGCGCAATGGGACGAAATGATGGAAGACCAAAGCAAGCTGGATATGAATATCATCGTGATACAGGATGTTATACGTAACCCTGATAATTACGCCGGTAAACATCATATGGAAACAGAAGGCTACAAAGGGCTGCCATATTATCCGTCGGATATTATTCCCGGCAGGTTCCCCTTAGCGGCGAATGACCCGTTGGAGGCTGTATTAGCCAGTGCCGACAGGAACGGCATGAACGTTTTTGTTGGGGTAGGCTCCTACGCCTGGTTTGATTTTACCAAAGGATCGCTGGAGTGGCATAAAAAACTGGCCGATGAGTTATGGGCTAAATACGGCCACCACGATTCGTTTTATGGCTGGTACATTAGCGAGGAGCAGGATGGCGGTTTGGCCGATGCACAGGCACGCGAGGATATTGTGTATTTCTTTAAAGAATTTAAAGCCTACGTGAATAAAATAGCCCCTGATAAACCGGTGATGCTGGCCACCAATTCGCACAATACACGCGGTGCCGAAGATACTTACCGCAAGCTGCTGCCCAACCTGGATATTTTATGCCCTTTCGGTTTTCACCGCATGCCGGCTACCGACCTTACCGGCGAGCAAGCCGCAGCCAAATTGCAGGAATTATGCAACGAGGCCGGTTCGCACTTGTGGATGGATATGGAAATATTTGATTTTGCCGAAGGCAACGCGCTGGTACCGCGCTCCATTAAAGGGGTGATAAGCGACCTGCACCGTTTCCCGAATTTCGAGAAGATACTGTGCTACCAATACCCCGGATTATTAAACAGCCCCGACGCTTCCATTAAACCGGGAGGGCCAAATACCGTGAAACTTTACCTTGACTATAAACAATACCTCGACTCGATAAAAGTACCTGCGAAGGATTTGAAAAACTGATACGAACGAGCTAAAAACTACTAAAACTTAATACAAAATAATACTGCTACTACTATGGATATATTTCAATATAAAGAGATTTACCGTGCCAATTTATTGGACAGTGTGATGCCTTTTTGGGTGAATAACTCTGAAGATAAACAATATGGAGGCTTTTTTTCCTGCCTTGATGAGAAGGGAAAAGTTTATGATACCGATAAATTTATGTGGCTGCAATGCCGCCAGATATGGACACTGTCCATGCTGTATAACCAGGTAGAAAAAAAACAGGAATGGCTGGATATGTCCATTCGCGGTGCCGAATTCGCTAAAACGAACGGCCGCGATGCCGAAGGTAACTGGTACTTTTCGCTCACCCGCGAAGGCAAGCCTCTCATGCAGCCCTACAACATATTTTCGGATTGCTTTGCCGCAATGGGTTTTGCCCAGTTATATACCGCGACACAAAACGATGAATATAAAGCTATCGCACTAAACACGTTTTATAACATCCTGAAACGGCGAGATAACAGTAAGGGTATTTACAACAAACAATTCCCCGGCACACGGCCGCTGCAAAGCTTTTCGCTACCCATGATACTATGTAACCTGGCGCTGGAGATGGAGCATATATTAAAACCCGAAATGGTTGAGGATACCATACAAAAAGGCATCCATTCGGTAATGGACGTTTTTTACAAACCAGAATTTGGTTTGATACTGGAAAACGTGGCCCCCGACGGCAGTTTTACCGATTCGTTTGAAGGAAGGACAGTTAACCCCGGCCATGCCATCGAATCCATGTGGTTTATTATGGATTTGGCCACACGTTCGGGTGATAAAGCACTGATAAAAAAAGCAATTGATATAACTATAGATACGCTTGAATACGGCTGGGATAAACAATACGGCGGCATATTTTACTTCCTTGATGTAAAAGGCAACCCGCCGCAACAGTTAGAGTGGGATCAAAAACTATGGTGGGTACACATCGAAGCTATCATCAGCCTGTTAAAGGGTTATCACCTTACCGGCGACGAAAGATGCTGGCAGTGGTTTGAAAAGCTACACGACTATACCTGGAAAAATTTTGTAGATGATAAAAATGGCGAATGGTTTGGCTATCTTAACCGTCGCGGCGAAGTGCTGATAAACGCAAAGGGCGGCAAATGGAAAGGCTGTTTCCACATCCCACGCGGATTATACCAGGGCTGGAAAGTGCTGGAAGCAATAGAAGAGAAACGCGGAGTTTTATCACAAATAGAGAAATAACATGGCTTTACTACCCGCACAGGCAATAATTGTTGACGAGCCACTTAACCAGCAAAAGCAAAGCTATATACCCGCGCTTATTGCTTTAGGTGTGCTGTATTTTATGATGGGGCTTATTACCTGCCTTAACGATACGCTGGTGCCATTTTTTAAAAGCGGCTTTACACTAAGCTACGCCGAATCATCATTGGTGCAGTTTTACTTTTTCCTCACCTATGGTATCATGTCCATCCCGGCAGGCAAAGTGGTAGGGAAGATAGGCTATAAAAATGGCATGGTGTTGGGCTTCTCAGTAGCTGCATTTGGTGCGCTGCTGTTTTTCCCGGCTTCTATTTTACACGTGTACGCCTTGTTTCTGGCCGCGTTGTTTATTGTAGCTATCGGCATTGTTTTATTACAGGTAGCTGCAAATCCTTATGTTACTATTTTAGGTCCGGCAAAAACAGCTTCGTCAAGGTTAACTATGGTGCAGGGTGTTGGGTCAATAGGTACTACGGTAGCGCCCATTTTAGGATCGTACTTTATCCTGTCGCACTTAAATAACTCACATGCCTCCAGCGAGGCGGTGCGTTACCCGTATTTAGGTATAGCAGGAATGTTGATCCTTATCGCGTTCACAGTTTCGCGGTTAAAGTTGCCGGTTATAAAAATAGCAGGGGACCAGCAAATTGCCGGCGATGCTGCGCAAACAAAAGGCGTGTTTTCGTTTCGTAACCTCAATTTTGGGGCAATAGCCATATTTGTTTATGTAGGCGCAGAGG
>JBDSIC010000054.1:0-14235 GCA_039918195.1 Mucilaginibacter sp. | reverse complement strand
TCGTATAGGATTTCTCCTCGTACCTCGTTCGAAATGACATCTATTTAAGTGACGCCATCAATGATTATTGAATTATTGCTTAGCCGCAAACTTTATGCGCAGGTTAACTTTTGTTGGTTTGCCGCTGCTGTCGTGCAGCCATACAGGGCCGTTTTTTATCAGGTCGATGGCCTTTTGATCGGTTTTTTCGCTAAGGCCTTTGCTTATGTTGAAATCAGTAAGAGAGTTATCCGGGTTTACCACAAACGACAGTTTTACCGTCCCGGCTTTACCATCGGGCGATATGGCATTATCTTTCAGGTATTTCTCATAAACATCCCAGCAGCAAGGCGCTCTACCGTAGCCGGTTATTACCCCGGTTATGGCTTGTTTAGGCTTCATATCAATAAACAGCGAATCCTTTTGATTAACTTTTACCTGCTTGCCTGTGTAGCCGGCCATGCTTACATCCAATACGGCCCTTTTATGTGCTGCCGGTAAGGTAAACCTCCCGTTTAAATCAGTTACAATACTTATAGTAGTACCTTTTACCGTTACACGGGCACCGGGGATGGGCCCTGCGGCATCCATTATACGGCCTGAAATGACATTTGAAGCTTTTACATCTGACGCTGAAACATTTTCCTTTTTAGCATTTTCAGAAGCTGCTAACGCGGCTGTGCCGGTTGATAAATTACCCGCACCACCCGCGCTTGCGGAAGTGGGCGATATTTTATTTTGGCCCTGCTCTGCCGGCTTATAATTTAGCGCTATCATTTCCTCAAGCGATGTGCTGTCGGTTGGTTTTTGCTGTGCGGCTGTACTCACAGTAACTGTCCCTTTAACGGGTGCCGAAATCTTTTTATCGGTAACGATACTTTTGTTTGGCACAATCACCTGGGTTGTTGCCGGGGGCTGCAGTACAGGATTTAATTCATTAACAGTTGTTTCGGCGGCTGTATCCTTATTTACATTTGATAATTCGGGTGCCGGTTGTACTATATTGGTTTTCTCTTTAAGCGCTAATTTTTGTTCTTTCTTTTCAGGCTGATCGCTGATAACAAATACGCCCGCAGTTAATAATATAGCAACAGATGTTACTATGGACAAAAATTTCCAGTTAAAAAAGCCGGTTCCTGCTGGCCTGATGAGTTTATCTAAACGGCTGCCAATTTCTGCCAGGTTTGCCTGCTGGTCGGTGCCTGCTTTGGTGTAACCATCCAGCGCATCCATAACAAAAGGGTCGCCCTGTGCCTCCCGTTCAAACGAGTGCATAGCACGTGCATCAAGCTCCCCCTTAAGGTACTTCCTTATTAGTTGTGATATGTCGGTTTGATTACTCACTATTCTTCTGTAGGCAAATTTTAAGGTTGCGCTTACCGTTTTGTATATAGCTTTTAATTTCGTTTAAACTATAGCCCGTAACCTCCGCAATTTCCTTGTAACATTTTTCCTGTAAATAAAATAAATACACACTTTGCTTTTGGCTGGCGGGCAATTTATCCATACAACGCTGCAAAATTTTTAAATAATCTTCATTGTATATACTGTCATGATGCAAAAAAGAGGTGTTTTCCATAACCTCATCAATTTCTACCATTTCCATCTTTTTACCATCGCGCAATTGCATCAGGCAAAAGTTACGTGCCAGCACATAAAGCCATCCGCGAAATTGCTTTATCTCATGCTGTTTGGTTTTTTTAACAAGATCCTCAAATATACCCATCACGGCATCTTTGGCCTGCTCGTCGTCCTTTAGGTACTTTAAACAAACACCGTACACCAGCGATACATACTTTTCGTACAAACGGCCCAGCACAGCCATGTCGCCGCTGTCGCGGTAACTGGTTAGCAGGGTGTCGTCGTCTGTTTCGCCCGGATGTGGTGTACGATTAAAAAAGTTCATTTAACGGGGCACAAAATAATTTTTTTAAATGGTTTATGGAAATATGCTTTTTGCTGCATCCTATCAGTAAATCGACAATAATGAAAAATAATAATTGGTTCATTATTGTTGCTGCACCCAGCCAAATATACCGGGCAAAAATGCCGGGTTATAAATAAAGCCGGGGGCAGGGGCAAAAACCCCTACCTGCGCGGGACACCCTCTCTGCTATAAAGAGAGCGCAATGTGAGGTTAAACAGGGATGATGGTACATAATCCCCGGTTAGTTAAGCAGGGTGCGGTTAGTTCCACGCAGGCAGTACCTGAAATTGAAATTAAAAGAAGCGTAGACCTAAACTTATCGCAAATTGTTGAGTAGTGAAGGGAGAGGAAATCAATTTTGCTCTCCCTTGTTTTAAATTGTTGTTGTTTTTATTGGTTATTTCAAAAAGCGATGTTCCTAAACCATCGCTTTTTTTGTGCTTAATTTTGGGGATGCATGCTCGTGTGCGTAATACGATAAAATCGCCATGATCATTTTAAGCACTCGGCGGATATGAGCGCAAGAATAGTGCGCGTCATTGCTGTAAGGAACGCGGCAATCTCTACATAAGCTGAGCCGCGGTTAAAGTTGGAATAAATATTTCAGAGATTGCTTCGTACCTCGCAACAATGACACTTTTTTGTTGTATTCAATGACACCCGGGGGATGTACTACTGCAGCAACAGCTTTAAATTTATACCAAAATTAGTGAACGAGGTATTAAAGCTTTGCGAGGTATATGGCTTGGTGATGTTTGAATCGTAAAATAAATTAAGATTGAAGCGCTGGTTTATTACGTAATCAATAGACGGCCTCAAGGTGATGTTCTTGGCACCTGATGATACTTCGGCCGACTCCACATCAGCGCGGTATATCAGCGTTTTATTATCCCTTATAGCTACATCCAGCTTAAAGTTTACATCGTTGCTGTTCTTTTTGCTCTTAAACAAACCGAACGGGAACCTGAATTTATTGGTGCGATAACCAAAGCCCAGCACAATAATTTCTTCGGTTTGCTGTGCCAGCTGGCTGTTGAGCAGGCTAAGGCTTAGTGTGCGGCTTTTGCGGTATTCCAGGTTGGCGGTCATGCTGTTTTTAAAGCGCACATCCATACCAAATAACGGTACAAACTGCTCAAATATGGTTACCTGCGAAAACTGGTACAATGGTAAAAAGTCGCCGTCAACATCTTTTACTATGCCGCTGGTGCCGTTGTTTTGCAGCAAGGTGGTATATCCGCTTACATTATATGATGAGCGGTAGCCGTGCCTGATGTCAAAAGAATCGAATAAATTAGAAAAGAAAGGTATGCGGCTTAACCCGCTGTAATTTATCTGCCAGTTAGGTATAGGCATAGACGGGAACTGGTTAAGGCTGTATTTCCCGGCTTTTTTACCGGTGTAAGCCGCCAGGAACGAGGTTACCAATACATCCTGCGAGTTAGCCCCGTAACCATTCGGAAAGCCAGTACTGTCCACACCTACTGAATTTGGGTTATTGGCAGCCAGCCGCTGCGCAACGATCAACCGGTTATCTAAAAACTGCCTGAATGCGCCCGACGTGTTATTAATACCGCTTTCCTTGCTAAACGCTGTCGCCAGCGATATAAAGGATACGCTGTAATTACCCGTGGTTACGGCGCTCAACTCTTCAAAGCCTCTGTTACCGCCGGCCGCGCCGGTATATTTATAATTAGTTTGAAAATTCCTGTCCTGCGCGCGGAAGGCTATCAGTTCTATCCGCAGGTCTTTTATCGGTTCAATAGTACCCTTCAACCGTATATCTTCGTTATAGGTTTTTACATACAACTGGTTTTGCAGGCTATCCTGCGACAGCCATCCATTGGCAGCGGCCTTCCCACGCAGGTCGGCCTGGCTGCCCAGCACAAACGCGAGGCCCGGCGCGCCGTATCCCACGTCCTGTCCAAAAACATCGGTGATAGGCAGATAACCCGGTAAAAAAGTGCCTTCAGTACGGGTATAAGTACCGCTAATATTTTTAATACTGGTTAACAACCCTACCAAAAAGCCGCCGCTCTTGTTATTAGGATCATTGGCCTTACGTATAAACGGGAACTTGTTATATAGCGTAATGAAATTTAACGTTGGGTTTACCTGTATGGTACGCGCGTTCTGGATACTGTTACCTACATCATAACTCGGGCTCCTTAGTGAAAATTCCGGTTGCGACTGCCAGTTAAAGTGCGTGCTGTAACGTACAATGGCCGATGTCCAGTCGAGGTAAGGTATTTTGTTTATTGGCGTGGTGTAGTTAAAATTCAGTGTATGGCTGTAGTTGGTGGTACGGCCCAGGCGGAAAATATTATCCCATAAGATATTTGGCTTCAGTCCGTTCACCCTGTTCGCCGGTTCATCGATAACCGAAAGATTGGTAGCGTCAATGTCCATTTGTAATGACTTTGACAAGTTCCAGCCTATACCGTAAACCCGTGTTATATTAAAGTTTTTGTTAAACGTGGTGGCAATATTTGCTATTGGTATGCCGTCTGCCGCGTTAGGTACTGAACGTAACGTATTTTCCGAATAAAAACGGTCGTAATTAATGCTGAAATTTAACCTCGAAGGCAATAGGCTGAAATTAAACTCCTTAAATAAGGCAAGCATATTGCTTTTGATCAGTTTATCAAGCGGCGAGTAATATTTGGGCTGGTTGCTGTAATTATAGGCCAGCGCAAAACGATAGGTGGCCTGCATATCCAGTTCGGTAACATAATCGCGATGCCGGTATTCGGTATAAGCGTAACTTGCACTAAGGTTTTCTACATCCCAGATATGGCTTTCAGCAGACGGATCTTTTTTAGTTTTGTGCACATTGGTTAAGTTGAAACTTTTTCGTGCCGTGTAATCCTCTGCCACATTCCTTATATCATCACGTTCCTTTTCGCTTTCGGCAGCTGCAAGCCTGTCTTTCAATTCAATATCGCCGGATGCAGGGTCGTACTGCGGTGTGCCTTTTTGGGTAGATACATTTACGTATGCCGGGATATGTATCCCTGTTTTTTCCGGGAAGAATTTACCTAACTCCGCGTTAGCAGCCACATCTAATAACTGGTTATCAGCCCGACTGCGGTCGCTCACCTTTGAATCGAGCGAGCCAAAACCTACGGTGCTTTTGCTGCCCGATACGGTAACATCCGCAAAATCGGCAAGCTTGGCATTAAACCTTCCCGCTGCTGCCCAGCCGCCACGCTGATCAAAGTCAGTAAGGCGCAGTTCGTCATACCACACGGTGCCGGTTTTGTCCAAACCATCATCGCCCGGCGTAATTTTAAGCGGATTACGCACGCCCAGCATAATGGTACGAAGCCTACCTAAGTCTGGCTGGCCTTTTACCAGTACCTTTTTGCCGTTCTCAATATATACGTAAGGCGTGCTTAATGTAACATTAGGGTCCGTGCGCTTAGCTTTGTCGCGCGCCAGTTTGGCCCGGGTAAGTAAGGCCAGTTCCAGGTCTATCTCGTTATCAGCAGGCCATATCGCGCCGGGGTCGCGGGTGCCGGGCATGGTAATTTTAAGCGGTGTTTCAAACTCATAGTAGTTATCCTGGTAATCAACCCCTAAACGAATGAACGCGCTCAGGTCGTTATCCACCAGCTGATCACCTTCGGCATGTACAAACACCTGTAGTTTTTTGTAAGAGCGCAAGTCGTTATAAAAAGTTTTGTAGGCCGCTTTTGAATAACCATCGGGCAGTTTCTCAACAAATAACGACAGCGATTGCTCGTTTAAGCGGGTATTGGTTTTAAGGTTATTATAGTTGCGCTGGCGCTGTATACCCGGTGGCACCACGTATGGTATGGGGGTACGGTTACCGTTCTCTTCAATGTTCACCGCCTGTACATCCAGCGTCCCGTTGTCAATTACCGGGGTAATTATAGCCGGGTCGGCAATTACCTTTAGCAGGCTTTTTTCCTGGTTATAAGCACGCCACTCGCCGCGTACCAGTTGCAGGGTAGCAAAACGTAATGTCGAGGTATCGGCAAAATTGGTCATGAACATCCGCATAAAGCGTATGGCCTTAAAATCCTGGATGTTACCTACTGTTGATTGGTACTCAGTGATAGGCACCTTAAACTGGTACCAGGTTACAGCCTGCGTGGTGCCATCGGCCAGTTTAACCTGCGATATTACCTTGTCGGTAATAAAGTTATTGCCTACCAGCATATCCTGCGGACGGATGGATACCCTGTATTGGAAGTATTCTTCCGTTTGGCTCATGTTATTGTCCCGGTTGATATCCTCCCCGTCAGGCAATGACGTAGATGCCGATGTTGATACGCCCGATTCAGACTGCGCCTGCTCGGTCGTTTTTGAGTTACCCTCGGTACCGTTAAATTTAATATAGCGGTCCATTATCCCTAAACCCTGGTTGTTTATAGGCCCGCCCTGGTAGTACTGGAAATCATCTGATGAAGGGTCGGCGGTTAACGCTGCCGCCGCCTGGGGGGTTAACTGGCTTATAGCCGGCTGTAATGCCGGGGTAAATTTGGTTTTTTCATCATTATCATTCAAACCGTCCAAACCAACATCCTGCAGCACGCGCGCGCTGGGGTTGTTATCAAACGCGTTAATAACCGGCTGCAGCTTTGGCACCCTGCCCCATATCGTTTCATCAATCTTGCTAAAATCGCCATCAGCAGGCAAGCCGTTTTCCAAACTTTTACGGCCGTCTTTCAATATATCCTCGCTGATGCTGCCCAGGTTAAAATACAGGTCGCCGCCCTGTGAGTTGGGTTTGTAGATAAAGGGATCAAGCAGCCAGAACTCAATATAACCTACGTTAAGCGACTCAAAGTCGTTGGTCTCCAGCTTGCGGAATATGCCACCCCATTTATCTTTCGGGTTTTGTAAAGTACCGTCATTGTTAATACCGGTGGTGGTATAGTTGTACTGCCCGCGCAGCATAGGATAAAATGACAGGTTGAATGTCGGCATTATTAAAGGCTGCCCGGTTACCGACTGCCGGTAAGGGAATACCTCCGTTTCCAGCACCTGCCTTACGTAATGATTTGACAACTGCGAACGCGACACATTCAGTGAACTGGCGTTATTATAAAATACCGGGTCGATGTTATAAAAAGAAAGGCGCGCCCGGCGGAAACCATAACTCAGGTCATTTGCCTGGGCATCGCTAAATAATTGCGGCGTGCCTGATATTTGCCAGTTGATGTAGCTTTTTATATCGATAACAGATTTGCTGTTTTCAAAATCGTCAAGGTATGAGGTACCGTTTTTTGAACCGGCATAAGTTAACACGCCCGGTGTGCCGGGTATTAGTTGTGCAAACTCGCCCGAGACGCTTACGGTTGACAGCTCTTTGGTATTGATCAGCGGTATTTTATCCACCAGCCTTGTAAGCAGCCGTGAATTGGATGTGTAAGTACCATCAAAACCCCAAATAGTATTGGATATCGATTCTTCGCCTACGGCCTCATTTTGTGATATGGGCTGCTCGGTAAGGTGCATCATGGTGGCGCCTAAAGCCAGCTTGGGGCTTGCTAAATAATCCAGCCGGGTACCAAACAATGATTTTTGCTGCACGCCGAACAGCTCGTTATTTTCCAGCTTGATGTTAATAGGCTGGCCGGATGACAATAGCGCCTGGTTAATGATACGTATACGGCCCGCGCTGTAGTCAACTGTGTAATCGCTGCCCTCGGTAAGCACCAGCGTACCGGCGGTAACCACTACCGAACCTTGCGGTATATTAACCGCGTTCAGTAAAAACTCCGATCCGCCCTGCGAACTGTAAGTACCCTTAATGAGATACCTGTTCAAATTAGGGTAGTTTTGCTGCGCGATGGTTTTTTGAAGATCATATAAAGGCCGGTAAACATACTGGCTGTCAAGCAATCTTTCGCCGGGGGTAAACTGGCTTGCCAAATCGGCCCCAAAAGGCTCCACCTGCGGGAACATGATCCGCCCCTGCTGCGAATCAATGGTTACCCCCTCCAAAAAGTCAAAATAACCGTCGGGGACGGTATCGTTTTGCTGGTTCAGCCTGTCAAGGCCAAATATGCTAAGCCATAACTTATCCTTTATGCGTGTGCCTTCTGTGGCCACCAGCTGTTCTACACTTGTTTTATTGTCGAGCCGTGCTATCCTTAACCTGAAATCGGTCGGGCTTATCTGGAAAGCGCCTAACGAGTAAATATTTTTCATCATCAGGTCCCAGGTAGGTAAATTGGTTTTTAACAACTCGTTTTTTAACAGTTTGGTGTATAAAACCTTTGGCGCATTGGCATCAACCGCTATATCGCTGGAAAACTCACCCACCTGGAAAGTTTGCCCGTTATAGGTATACTGGTAAGCCACAGTAAGTACCTCATCATTATTCAACGGATAATTAAGCGAGATATAGCCCAGTTGCGAATGCAGCGTATACTCCTTATCAGTAAGCTTACGCGCATAAGTCAGCTTTATAAAGTTATCGGTATAGTTCAGCTTGGCAGGATCGTTATTTGCCTGGAAAAATTCTGCTATCGCGTTACTGCTTGTATTTTTACCCGCGCTGCCGTTGGCAGGCAGCCTGCTTAACAGGTTGTTTGATTGCTGCGGAAAACCAGGCCCGGTAAAACCCGCAGGTAAAGCTGATGTACCGCCTTGTGGTACGGCTGTTGAATTGAAGGGCGTATTTTCAGCAAGGTCAAGCAAACCTACCACATCCCGCGAATCAGTGGTATTATTGGTACGGTTGGTTGTCCAAACCTCAATTTTTGTAATGTTAACGTTCGAGCTGATGATCGGTATCCGCTTTAACGCATTGTTATAATTATCGCGGAAATATTTAGCCAGGAAAAAGTGCTTGTTAGCCTCATAATCGGCCGAGGTTATCCTGAACTCGTTTTGCTGCGAGCCATTGGTAATGGTAATTGTTTTTGACTGCGACCGCTGCTGCGAAAACACGTTGGTTATATCCAGCTTGCCAAACCTTAACTTGGTTTTTATACCAAACAAAGCCTGGCTGCCGGTAATAAGCGAGGTATTCAACGGCATGCTTACCGTACCGGCCTCAATTTTTTGGATAATATCGTCTTCCTTACCTGTAAAGTCCAGCTTTAGCTGGTTATCAAACTGGAACTGCGCGTCGGTATTATAATTAGTGGCTATCTTGATCTTATCGCCAATGTTACCGGTAACGTTAAGTTGTATACGCTGGTCGAAATTAAAATTGAACTGGCTGCGCTGGCGCGAATTGAACAGGGGGTTCTGGTTTTTGTTTATCTGCCCTGCAAATATCATTTCTGCCGAGCCTTGCGGTTTGATGCTGATCTCGTTGCCGCCAAATATCTTCTCGAATGTACGGCCGCGTATCTTTATACGCGGAATAAACCCTTCCTGCTGCGATTCGTAAGCATAACTATCTGCTGATTTCTTAAAATTGTCGCGGCGGGCTTCCTGCTGGCTCAACCGCAGGTATTCAACAAAAGTGATGTATTGCGGCGGGCGTATGGCATAACCGCCAACCCGTTCAACCAGCATATATTGGTTAGCAACCGGGTCGTACTCTACTACACGCTCCAGGTTAGGCGGGTCGGCCTTAAAGAAGCCTTCGCGCGCGCGCAGAATGTTTGATTTAGGTACTTTTAAAGGGACGAGCACTTTGGCCGAATCGCCCTGCCCAGCCGTCTGCTGGGCAAAAACAGGCCCCATCCCGCCTAAAATGCAGATGATAAGTATAGTGAAAACTAACTTTCCGGTAAAATTCCTTATCAAAAAGTAAAAATTAATTAGTTGTTATCGTAAAGTTAAACCCATTAACAGGTTGACAAACAGTATATTTTTTTATTAAATCTGATGATTTTTATTACTGTATGTTTATTCGTTTTAGCCTTGCAGCCACGCTGGTTCAGGGTTTTTTAATAATTGGTAATTATAAACTTTTTAAGGCGAATTTTATCAACTGTTCCACCGATAAATCACCTTTATTTTTATTTATTTCCTGCTCCAGTACTTTCTCTGCAACATTGCGTGCAAAACCGAGCATTACCAACGCAGAAAGCGCCTCATCCTTAACCGTTTTGTTTACAGGCACCTTCGACAGTGTATCCGGCCCCTCTTTTCGCAGTTTGTCCTGTAGTTCCAAAATTACCCGCTGGGCAGATTTTGGGCCGATACCTTTTATGCGCTGTATCAGCGATACGTTACCGTCTATTATAGCGGCTTGTATCTCGGCAGGCGTTATGGACGATAGCATCATACGCGCCGTGTTGGGGCCAATGCCCGATATGGATATCAGGTGCAGGAATAAACGGCGTTCGCCCTCATCGGCAAAACCGTATAAGGTATGCCCATCTTCCTTTACATGCAGCCAGGTATACAGCTTGCAGCGTTCGCCCTCGCCTAAAAACGAATAGGTATTTAATGAAATATTGATATGATAACCCACACCGCCGGCATCAATTACCACATTAGCCGGGTTTTTTGAAACTAATTTACCGTCGATATAGGCGTACATTATTTGCGTTTGCTTAAAGTTTTGTTGTTGATCCTGGCTTTTTCCTGTGCATCTACCACAGCTATGGTTATCATATTCACTATTTCGCGTACCGAACTGCCTAACTGTAAAACATGCACCGGTTTCTTCATTCCTAACAAAATAGGTCCTACCGCTTCTGCGCCGCCAATTTCCTGCAGCAATTTATAGGCAATATTGCCCGACTCCAGGTTAGGAAATATCAGCGTATTGGCAGGTTTACCGTTCAATTTAGAAAAGGGAAAATTATCCTTCAGCAATTCGGCATTCAATGCAAAGTTGGCCTGCATATCGCCATCTACTACCATATTGGGGTATTTTTCATGCAATATCTTTACCGTTTCCAGTGTTTTTTCAGGTATATCACCTTCATTAGAGCCGAAGTTGGAGTATGACAGTAAGGCCACACGCGGGTCGATGCCAAACTGCTTTACCGAACGCTCTATCAGCACGGTAATATCCACCAACTCCTGGGCAGAAGGGTTTACGTTTACCGTAGTATCGCCAAAAAACACGGGGCCTTTTGGGGTTATCATCATATACATGCCAGCCACGCGGTTAACGCCCGGTTCGGTGCCTATAATCTGCAGCGCAGGTTTAACGGTGGTAACATAATTTTTGGTCAATCCGGATATCAGCGCATCCGCCTCGCCAAACTGTACCATACATGCGCCGTAATAGTTACGGTCGGTCATCATTTTACGTGCCTCCAGCAAGGTAATACCGCGACGCTGGCGTTTATTATAAAGGAATTGCGCGTACTCTTCGCCTTTTTCGGCACCCTCTTTCGGGTCGATGATCTGCACATCGTCCAGGTCGAGGTCATTGTCACGCATGATCTCTTTTATCTTTTGAATATTGCCCAGCAGTATCGGCGTGGCTATCCCCTCATCCTTTACTATCTGTGCAGCGCGTAATATTTTATAGGTATCAGCCTCTGCAAATACAACCCGTTTGGGGTTTTGCTTGGCTTTGCTGGTTAAGTTGCGCAACAGTTTATCGTTGCCGCCCAGTCTTCCCCTTAATTCTTCGTTATAGGCATCCCAATCGGTGATTATTTTGCGGGCCACACCCGAGTCGATAGCCGCTTTGGCCACTGCTGCCGAAACTTCGGTTATCAGGCGCTGATCCATCGGCTTAGGGATGATATAATCCTTGCCGAATTTCAGGTTGGTAATATTATAGGCCAGGTTTACCTCTTCGGGAACAGGTTTTTTGGCCATTTCGGCGATAGCATGTATCGCCGCTATCTTCATCTCCTCGTTAATGGCGGTAGCCCGTACATCAAGCGCGCCCCTAAATATATAGGGAAACCCCAGCACGTTATTCACCTGGTTAGGGTAATCAGACCTTCCTGTAGCCATGATAATATCCTTGCGGGCAGCCGTAGCCAGGTCGTAGCTAATTTCAGGCTCGGGATTAGCCATAGCAAAAACGATCGGGTTTTTAGCCATACCCTTCAGCATATCGGGTGTAACCACGTTGCCCGCCGAAAGGCCTACAAACACATCGGCACCCTTCATGGCCTCGGTGAGTGTTTTTATATCCTTGCGCTGGGTGGCAAATTGCAGCCTTATCTCGTCAAGGTCGGTACGCTCGGGTGTTAACAGGCCGTTAATGTCAAACATCACCAAATTCTCTTGCTTAACGCCTAACGAAAGGTACATTTTTGAGCAGGATACGGCAGCAGCACCGGCCCCATTAACCACCATTTTTATTTTGTCGAGCTTTTTGCCCTGTATCTCGCAGGCATTCATCAACGCCGCACCCGATATGATGGCCGTACCATGCTGGTCGTCGTGCATTACAGGTATCTTCATTTCGGCTTTCAGCCTGCGCTCTATCTCGAAACAAGTTGGCGCTGATATATCTTCGAGGTTTACCCCGCCAAAGGTTGGCTCAAGGGCTTTTACAATATTTACAAACTGGTAAACATCCGTCACGTTCAACTCCAGGTCGAATACATCGATATCGGCATAAATTTTAAACAACAGGCCTTTGCCCTCCATTACCGGCTTACTGGCCTCGGGACCGATATTGCCAAGCCCTAAAACGGCTGTACCATTACTGATAACTGCTACCAGGTTGCCCTTTGCAGTATACTTATATACCTCTTCAACGTTTTCGGCTATGCGTAAACAAGGCTGCGCCACACCCGGCGAATAGGCCATGGTAAGGTCGCGCTGTGAATTAGTGGGTTTGGTGGGTACCACCTGGATCTTGCCGGGGCGCCCTTTTGAATGGTAATTTAACGCGTCCTGGTTGCGGTTGGGTTTATTCATCTTCTCAAATGCTGGTCAATCGCTCAAAATTACAATTTCCTTTCAAGAAGCCGTTAAGTATTATCAGTAAAAAACAGGAAGGTATTATACGCCGCTGATCTTCAATGTCATGCCCGGTTGTAACCTGCCTTTTTTCAACCCGTTAAGTACTTTGATCTTTTCCACAGAAGCACCTTCAAATTTGGCGGCTATCTCGCTCAGCGTATCGCCGCGTTTTACTTTGTAGGTAACAAATTCACGTATTTTTTTAGCAGGCTCATCTTCATCCGGCGCGGTTAACCGCAATACCCTGCCGGGTAACGGCTTAATGCTGCGCAGATGGTTCCAAACCTTCAGGTCCTGCACCTCTACGCCATATACATCGGCAATATAACTTAGGGTTTCGCCTCTTTTTACCCGGTGTGTGGTCTTTTTAACAGGCTTATCTTCCACGTTATCGTTGCTGTACGATGCAAACTGTACTTTTGGCTCGGGCACGGTAAAGCCGGGGCCGTTAAGCGCATCGTACAAAGCGCCGTAATTTTCTTTTGCTGTTTGGGGGATAATAAGCCTTTTAGGCGCTTTTGCAGTACCGTTAACAATTTGCCTTTTATACGATGGGTTAAGCAGGGCTAACTCGCTGCTTTCAATATCCAGCACTTTTGACACAGCCTGCAGCGTAACAAATTTGTTTACCATCACCGTATCAGTCCTGATAGAAAACTCGCAGGCCTGTGCTACAATGTTATGGCATTTAGGATAGTTCATCACATAGGCCATGGCTATAAATGCCGGTACGTAGCCGCGTGTTTCGGCAGGCAGGTACGGGCGGATGGACCAAAAATCATTAGCACCGGCCTTTTCGATAGCACGGGTAACCGCGCCTTTACCGCAATTGTACGATGCGATGGCCAGCAGCCAGTCGCCAAATTCCTGGTAGGCATCCCTTAGGTATGCCGCGGCGGCGTAGCTGGCCTGTATCGGGTCGCGGCGCTCATCCACATAATTGTCCATATTAAGGCCATATAGTCTCGCGGTAGCAAACATAAACTGCCACGGACCGGTAGCGCCAACGCGCGATACGGCATTAGGGTTAAGCTCGGACTCCACTATTGATAAAAATTTTATTTCTTCGGGGATCCCCGCGTCGCGGAAAGCTTTTTCGTAAATGGGGAAGTAATATTTGGACTTGCCTAATATGGTACCCATACCATCCCTGCGGCGGGCATAAGCGTCTATATAACTTTGTACGTACTCGTTGTAATCCAGCTGAACATCCTGCTGGATAGAATCGAGCCGGCGTTTATAAATGCTGTATTCGTGATCTGCCGGCGGAAGCACCTGCGCCGCTACCGGCACAAAAGCAGTATCGGTACGGGCTATCGGCGCATTTACCCTGCCACCTTGTAATAAACTATAACGATTGGTATCTATAGGGCTGCCTGCGGTTGCGATTTGTATGGATATAGCGCAGATAAAAAAAGTAAATAATCTCTTCATTCCTTAGGGGTTTTATACGAAAGGTTAATAAAAACGTTTCGTATTTTACTAAAGTATTAAAATTCTATAGT
>JBDSIC010000053.1:0-4194 GCA_039918195.1 Mucilaginibacter sp. | reverse complement strand
GGTCGCCTGCGCGAATATCATTTTTTTGTGCCGGGAAACCCTCAAACACGTCAGATACAAACACCTTATTCTCGCGCGAGAATATGCTGGCGCCTATACCACCGTATTGTGTACTTACATAATGCAGCTTATAATCTTCTATTTCCGATTCGGGCACAAACTCGGTGTAGGGGTCCAGCCCGTTCAGCATGGCATCAACACCCGTTTTTACCATTTTTGCCGAGTTTATCTCGTCAACATAATTAATATTAACCTCCTTATACAGCGAAGCGAATACGTCCAGGTTCTTTGATATCTGGAAAAGGTCGTCCTTAAAACTCCAGGTAGTTATAGCGATGATGAGCAGCGCAGCACAAAATAGTTGTACTTTATATTTTCTTCTTTTCACAATTCCCGTATTCATGTTGATAATAACGTAAGCCCCTGGCAATAAAATATAAATGTACAAAAAAGCCCTTCACATTTAATTGGAAGGGCTGCATTTTTACAGGCGGTTATTATCAATATTCACCAGCGCTTTTTTTAGGGTGAATACCACGTAGTCGCGGTCGCGGTTAACCAACTGCATTACGCGTTGTATAAGGTCGTCTTCCTGCCCTTCGGTATATTGTAGTTGCGCATCTGTAAGCCGGTTATATTTACGCTGAAGTTTGATCTTTACGCGTTCCCAATCCTTACTGCTCAAGCTTATCTCTGCCATTTTTATTTTTCTTTGCTGCAAAAATATAAAAAATAAGAATGGTTGCTAAAGCTAAATTTCACACATTAGCGTTAAACTATTGTTATCAGTAAATATCTAAACCTATGTTAAACTAAATTTAAAACACAATGAAAAAGATCTTTTTAAGCATTGCCCTGCTTACTGCAGGTGTTATCAGCGCTAAAGCCCAGTTTACCGTAGGCGCTAAGGCCGGCGTAACCTTCTCTAAACTAAATACCGACGAATTTAAATCATCATCAGTTACAGGCTACCAGGTGGGCGCTTTTGCCCGTGTTGGCACCAACTGGTTTGTGCAGCCCGAGTTATACTTAGGCAGCAGCGGCGGTAAAGTGGAAGCTAAAGACAATTCTTTTGACGGCAAAGTAACCTTTACCACCCTGAATGTGCCTGTATTGCTTGGTAAATCATTCGGCAGCGAAGATTTGAACCTGCACGTAGTAGGTGGCCCTATTTATAGTTTTATACTGAATAAGGATAAAAAGTTCGGGCAAAATGTTAACGATGGTTTTGATAATTATAAAAGCAGCGCGCTTGGCTACCAGGTAGGCGCCGGTGTTGATGTAGGTAAAATAACATTCGACTTACGCTATGAAGGCGGCCTTACCAAGGTAAACGACTATTTCGACCAAAAACAAAACCTATGGTCGTTAACGGTGGGCTTTAAATTTTTATAAGACCATCAAACTCCATAAAAAAAATCCCGGCTATCAGTAGCCGGGAGTTTTTTATGGAATTTGATAAATGCTTAACGCGAATAATTAATATCGGTACTGCCTTTAATATAACTCTCTCCGGCAGTAGCATGTATAACATTATTAAATGTTGTAAAGCAAAGTGCAGCTTTTAAATCAAATACGTAGGTGTCCAGATAGTTTACTTCGCTGCTGCATGATCCCGGTTCGATAAGCGCGCTAACCTTGCCGGTTATTACACCGTTGCGGGCAACAATGTTTGAAAATGTAAGCGTTTTTCCTTCAGGAGTCGCAGTGCCGGCATTTAATTTCCCGGTAAGGCTGTAGCCGTCGCCCGTACCTGTTAATATAACCACACCGTTTGTCTTATACATAGTTTTCTCTATATCAATGAACAATAATGTTTGATCGGCATTGCTCCAAAATTTTTCGGGGCAGGTAAAATCCATTACCAGGGTGCCATAACATTGCCCCGGTAACTGCATACTGGGCTTAGTTTCCGGATAAATAGGGTTTGATACCTCTATTATTTTAGGAGCTATGGGCTTAGCTACGTAAAGAACCCTCTTAACTGTTTTATTGGCTGTTGCTGTTACCATATCGGCATTCTGCTCATCGTTTGCCGATATTGTACCGTCGCCATTTAGGTCGGTCACTTTAGGCCATCCAACAGCAGGAGTGGGCTGATTGATCTCGGCACCGGCAAGTTCGCTGTTATTGATGTAAACCTTGTTTATTAAATAGCCCGAGTAGATATTTGTCGCATCACCTTTAGAAACGGTAAAGTAATAGTCTCCGGCACCCGAAACTTTTACCAGCACTACACCTTTACTGTCAGTAGTCCCGGTTCCGTCGGCATGGTTGGTTTTTACGGCAGCCAGGCTGTTAAACAAACGTACAGTAGCGCCGCTTACGTTGGTGAGGCCCGAGTTTTCGCTTGTCCAGCTATCGGCATCTTTTACTGTTATTTCGATGATAGTTTGGCCGGTTTTAGTAGTATCGCCCGGCGTGATAATAATAGTATTGCTATCCTTACCGCAACCGGACATAAAAATTGCCGTAATACAAGCGGCAAATAAATATTTGAAAATTTTAAACATGCTGATTAATAGTTAATAACTCAAAAATAAAAAATTTAAAATGAAGAAATAATGAAAAATGGAACCTATAAAAAGTAAAAAGGCGGGGCGGGGGTGTTCTACACGTTAAAAATCCCAGCTTTTGATTTTGCTCCTAAAATAGCCGTCGCCAATATGTGTAATTATCTGCCCGTTATCATTCTCAATTATCTTAAAACTAACATAACCGTGTAAACTGTCGTTGATTTTATAAGCGGGTTTATCCAATTTCAGTCGCTGGTAAACCCATTGAAAAGTAGGAGCATCTTTTTCCAGTATTACATCTGAATAAGAATAAGGCTCGATAAGAAAATGCCGGCTTGTATAATTTATCATAAAACCGCTGCCACTAAAAAGGTTGCTTGATCCTATATTTATCATTATGGTATCGGCTTTAACAAAGGCCTCGCAATTGTTGATTTTTGCATAAGTGGAATCATTTATATTCCTAACTCTATCATTTATATAGCTAACATCTGACGTTTTAATACCGGGTGTGTCATTAGGTAGGGGGCCGTGATTATCGCGCTGCTTATCAAGAAAACTAAAAATTTTATTTCGGGAAATAGTTGAATCTATGGTTACTTTTTGCCACACGGGTTGAGGTATGTTTGTACAGGAAGTGCATATTAATAATACACAGAAAAAGGCGATGGTTAAATAGCTGACTTTCATACTGATATTATTAGAAACGATTTGAGGATACAATTTTACAATAAAACCCTGTAAAACAAGTAAAGCCCCTGATGGGCAGGGGCCTTTACTAACCAATTATAAACCTAAATTATGAGAAGAGCTGTAGGAGAAGGGGTCGAACCTCCACGGAGTGGTTATTTCTATTGCTAAAAGTTTCCCAATTTCTCCGCCACCGCGACAAGGAGGTGTGTCTGCCAAAAATTTCACCATCCTACAGTATTTAATTCCAAGCCATTGGAATTGCTGTTGGGGAAGGATTCGAACCTCCACAGAGTAGTTAGCCCCGAAAGGTTTCCTATGATCTCCGCCACCGGGACAAGGAGGTGTGTCTGCCAAAAATTTCACCACCCAACATTGCATTTTATTTTAAAGAACGATAAGCTTTTGTCACTTGCTTACTACAAATTTAACGGACTTATCAATTTCTTGCAAATATTTCAATAAAAATATTTTATTTTTATTCAGATTTTAATTAAACTTGTATTAAAATATAGATTCTTTAATTTATGCCCCACAGAAAAGCCCAAAATTTAGAAATTGATAATCTGGATATACAGATTTTATCGATCTTAATGAAGAATGCGACCACTCCCTATACCGAGATCGCTAAAGAACTGATCGTTTCCGGCGGAACCATACATGTGCGCATGAAGAAGCTGGAAGAGATGGGTGTTATTAAAGGGGCAAGCCTTGAGGTTGATCCGCAGAAGCTGGGTTACGACATTACGGCCTTCCTGGGCATATACCTTGAAAAGGGCTCGCAATACCAGGAAGCGGTTACCCAATTGAAGAATATCCCCGAGATAGTCGAGCTGCATTATACTACCGGCAGCTGGAGTATTTTTGCCAAAATTGTATGCCACGATACCAACCACTTGCGCGAGGTGTTGAACGAAAACATACAAAGCGTGTCCGGCATTCAGCGTACCGAAACCTTCATTTCGCTTGAAGAAAGCATTAAAAGGCA
>JBDSIC010000052.1:0-6503 GCA_039918195.1 Mucilaginibacter sp. | reverse complement strand
CCAATCAACTAAAATTATACCTTTATACCAAATTACTATGCAAGCATAATGATTTCACAACTGGCTTTTCTTATTGTCTTTGCTTCGGCTGTATACCTGTTTACTAAAAACGCGGGTAAAATACGGCGCAACATCCTGCTCGGCAAAGATACCGACCGCAGCGACAACCCCGCCCTGCGCTGGAAAACAATGGCTAAAGTGGCTTTAGGCCAAACCAAAATGGTTAAACGCCCGGTAGCCGCAATACTGCACTTTTTTATTTACGTAGGCTTTGTTATTATTAATATAGAGGTATTAGAGATACTGATAGACGGGTTGTTTGGCTCGCTCCGTGTATTCTCTAAACCTTTGGGCGGCCTGTATGGGCTGCTTATCGGCAGCTTCGAGGTATTGGCCTTATTGGTGCTTGTGGCGTGCGTGGCATTTTTAGCAAGGCGCAACATCCTAAAATTAAAACGCTTCCGCGGGGTAGAGATGACCCCTTGGCCCAAATCCGACGCCAACTATATCCTTATCATCGAAATATGCTTAATGACGGCCTTTTTAACCATGAACGCCGCCGACCATAAACTGCAGCTGCTGCAATACGGGCATTATATTAAGGCGGGCGCTTTCCCTATAAGTTCTTTTTTAGCTCCCTTGCTGCCCAATACCGCTTCGGCATTAGTGGTAATAGAGCAAAGTTGCTGGTGGTTTCATATTGTGGGCATACTGGCCTTTTTAAATTACCTGCCCTACTCCAAGCATTTTCATATTATGCTGGCCTTCCCTAATACCTATTACTCCAAACTGGAACCGCAGGGAAAGCTCAGCAATATGGCATCGGTAACCAACGAGGTAAAGGCGATGATGGACCCGTCATACATACCCGAGAATTTAGAGCCCGGCCGCTTCGGCGTAAAAGATGCTACCGACCTTACCTGGAAAAACCTGCTGGATGCCTATACCTGTACCGAATGCGGCAGGTGCACCTCGGTGTGCCCGGCCAATATTACGGGTAAGCTGTTATCGCCACGCAAAATTATGATGGATACCCGCGACCGCATTACCGAAATTGGGCAAGGTATTGATAAACAGGGAAAAGAATACAAAGACGATAAAACACTGCTGGATAACTATATCACCCGCGAGGAATTATGGGCCTGCACCACTTGCAATGCCTGTGTGGAAGCCTGCCCGGTAAACATAAATCCGCTGGAAATCATCACCGAAATGCGCCGCTACGTGGTGATGGAAGAATCACAGGCGCCGGCGAGCCTTAATAGTATGTTCGGCAATATGGAAAACAACGGCGCGCCGTGGAAATATAGCAATGCCGACAGGTTTAATTGGAAAGAAGGTTCATAGTAAATGGTTCATAGATCATAGCCATGAATTATATAAAAATTGAATATGCAGTTATCATGAACCATCAACTATGAACCATCAACCACTAACTATGGCCGAAATGGCCGCGCAGGGCATAGAGCCCGAGATATTGTTTTGGGTAGGCTGCGCGGGTAGTTTTGATGAACGCGCGCAAAAAATAACCCGCGATATCTGCAAGATACTCCATCATGTGGGTATTAGCTTTGCCGTACTGGGTACCGAGGAAAGCTGCACCGGCGATCCGGCCAAACGCGCCGGCAATGAGTTTTTGTTCCAGATGCAGGCCATGACCAATATTGCCGTGCTTGATGGTTATAACATTAAAAAAATAGTGACCGGCTGCCCGCATTGCTTCAACACCATAAAAAACGAATACCCCGGCCTGGGCGGTAATTACGAAGTGATACACCACACCCAGCTGATACAGCAATTAATTGACGGGGGCAAGCTAAAAGCCGAAGGCGGTGAAAGTTTTAAAGGCAAACGCATTACCTACCACGACCCTTGTTATTTAGGTCGCGGCAATGGCTTTTACGAGGCTCCGCGTGCTGCGCTTGAGATATTGGATACCGAACTGGTAGAAATGAAGCGCTGCAAAAGCAACGGCCTGTGCTGTGGTGCAGGCGGCGCCCAAATGTTTAAAGAACCCGAACCGGGTCAAAAAGATATTAATGTTGAGCGTATAGACGATGTTATTGAAGCCAATGCAACCGTAGTTGCCGCCGCCTGCCCCTTCTGCATGACCATGCTGCGCGACGGTGTGAAAGCACGGGAAAAAGAACAGGAAATACAGGTATTAGACATCGCCGAGATCACCGTACGGGCGAATGGGTTGTAATTTCCCCGTCATCCCGACCCGATAGCTATCGGGTTTGTTTCGGGATCTCACGTGATAGGCCACCAATGCTCCCGGGAATTACTTATCAGATGCTGAAACAAGTTCAGTATGACGGGTATTTATGGCAATAATTACAACCCCTTCTTCTTAAAAAACAACAAGGCATTTCTTAAACTGTCCAGCCTTTCAGGCTCCATATTTTTTACGGGGATACTAAGCACAGAGGCCATGCTGTCCACATTCCCTTTCCGGTCATTATAAGTTTGTACGATGATATCGGCGTCGTTGGTACGCAGGTTTAAAGTGCCGTAGTCAGCAGTACCCAGGTAATCCATATCATTAAACCGGTGCATGTGGAAGGAGTAATACTCCTGCTTGCCATTCACATAAATTTTACGCAGGCGGATAAAAGCATCGGGGGTCAGCATCAATTCCCATTTTTTGAGTTTATCTGATGGCAGCACCTCAAAAGATTGGTTAGGCATTTGTTGCTCCAGCTAAGCCATTCCTGTTCTGTTGCATCGGTATTAAAAGCAAAGTTAGATGCACACGCAAAGCATAGTAAAACGGCAAATAAAAACTTTTTAGCGTTTGGCAGATGTGTTTTTCGCATGACAACAAAAATCCTGTCCGAAGTTAAGAAATTAATAAATTTGCGTTATGTATTTTTCTGAAAAATCAAGAGTTTGGATCTACCAGGCCGACAGGCAACTTACCGAAGCTGAATTACCCGCTATACAGTCCGCCCTGAACAACTTTGTACATAGCTGGACAGCCCACAACAACCAGCTTAAAGCCAAAGCCGAAATTCGCTACAACCGTTTTTTAATACTGATAGTTGACGAAGAACAGGCCGGCGCCAGCGGCTGCTCGATAGATAAATCGGTCAGGTTTATGGAACAGTTGGAACAGCAGTTCAACCTGCGGCTTTTCGACCGGTTTAATTTGGCCTACCGCAGCGGCAGCGAAGTGTTATCTGTACCCCGCCACGATTTCGAGGATCTTATAAAACAAGGTGCAATCACTACCGATACCATTGTTTACAACAATCTTGTTCAAACCGCTGAGGAACTGCAAACCAAATGGGAGGTACCATTTAAAGATAGCTGGCATGTGCAACTTTTTGGATCATTGGTTAATAGTCAGTAGTCACTGGTCATTAGTCATTTTACCTATTCATTAGAGGCGAAGCTTATTATATGATGCCGTACAAGGCGCCCCCCTTTCCACCCATTTTATCTACCAGTTTTTCCACCGCGGGGTCTTTTTCCAACACCGGTGCATGGTGCGGCTTAATGCGGGCATCAATCATCAGCGGCCCGTTGCAGCCCCAGTGCTTATGCTCTGTAAAACTGTCTATACCATAAATATCGTGCGAGGGATTACTGCGGGTAAACGTTACCCAAACCAGGTTGTTTACATTTTGTGCTGTAAAATCGGCATCGTTACATAGAACTATCAGGGGCAATCCATTTAATTCTTTACCGGTAAGGTGCTCCTGCAAAATTTCCAGTATCAGCTCAGTATCGCTCGCGCGGATGTTTTTTGGCACCTCCAATGCCAATACACCCGGGATAGCTATTTTATAATTTTCAAAAGGACGGGGAATGTCAAAACCTACCGACAATTCCGTCCACAATTCGCGTTTGATATCGCCGGCTACGGTTATGGCTACTTTACTGCCCGAGTTGAGGCTGCTGCCGCTATAATCGAGTGTGTCAATGGTGGTTTTAGTATGGAAGTGCAGGTCGCGGGTAAGGTCTATGCGCTGCAATACATGCTTCAGGAAACCACCTATATCGTGTATATCCAAAGTTGGGTTATCTTCTTTTGCTGCAATAAATAAATATTTGGCCAGGCTCAACTGGTTCTTGCCCAATATATGGTTGGCAATGGTCAGTATTTCCTGGGGCTTGCGTTCTTTAATGTAGGGCGTGTACCGTTCACTGCCTATAGCAAATAACAAGGGATGTACCCCTGCCGCGTCAACCGCATTTACGGCATGTAACCCGGGGATCTCCTGCGGCAGTGCCGACCCGGTTATCTCGTGTATCAGCGCGCCAAAGCTGGTATCCTCCTGCGGCGGCCTGCCTACTACCGTAAACGACCAGATGGCATTTTTGCGGTGGTAGACATTATGCACCTTCATCAGCGGGAAAGGATGCGTTAAACTGTAATAACCTAAATGATCGCCAAAAGGGCCTTCGGGTTTATTTTCGTGTGGCATAACCGTACCGGTTATCACAAAATCGGCGTCAGAAGAAATGCAAAAGCCTTCGCTATCATAAAAATACCTGAACCGCCTGTTACCCAGCGCCCCGGCAAAGGTCGCTTCTGATAAACCCTCGGGCAACGGCATCACGGCCGCCACCGGGTGCGATGGCGGGCCGCCAACAAATATGCTCACTTTAAGCGGCTGCCCTTTAGCGTTGGCTTTGGTTTGATGCACGCCTATCCCCCTGTGCAACTGGTAGTGCAGGCCTATTTCCTCGTTCTGTACATAATCATTCCCGCCCAGTTGTATGCGGTACATGCCCAGGTTGGCGTTCATAACACCGGGCTTATCCACATCCTCTGTGTATACCTGCGGCATGGTAACAAAGGGGCCGCCGTCCATCGGCCAGTTCACTATTTGGGGGAGGTCGCTTATTTGTGTGCGGCCAAATTTCATGGGGGCATCCGTGCCGCTTTTCATGGGTAGGGCAGATAGCGCCGTGAGGGCTACATTAGCATATTTAAAAGGATGTTTTAGCGCCTGCAGCGGGTCGTTTTTTATATCGACCAAAGTCTTAACCTTTTCCAGTGTATCCCTGAAAATAAATTTCGACCTGTCAAGCGTACCAAATAAATTAGATACCGCGGGGAATTTACTGCCTTTTACATTTTCAAACAAAATAGCCGGCCCTTCGTGTTCAAACACGCGCAGGTGGATGGCGGCCATTTGCAGATAAGGGTCTACCTCTTCTTTAATTCTTATCAGCCGGCCGTGCTTTTCAAGGTCGGTAACGCAGGCTTGTAAACTTGAATAACCCATTGCCGGCTAAATTACACACAATAAATTATAAAGTATTTAACAAAGCCATTAAAGCCTTGCCCGATGCCTGCCAGTTAAGGCGTGTTGCGTATTCGTTAAACGATGAACGGCACAGTTCGGTGTAGCGGGTATTATCGCTGAAAATGCTTTCGATATAATCAGCATAGCTATCCACACTATCTGTTAGCGCGTACATTTTGCCGTTAATGTCGTTTTTTATTACACTGGCTATGCCGCCTACGTTGGTGGTGATGCATGGCAGGCCAAAGGAATTGGCTTCGGCATAAACTATTGGTGTACAGTCGGCTTTGGATGGCAATAGTAAAAAATGGCTTTGGGTGAACAGGTTTTCTAACAATTGCTGCCCTTCAGGTGTCCTCTTACTAATGAACCCATAATTTTTTACATATGGTGGCAGATCACCTAAAAGCTCAGGGGCAATACCGGCTACATGTAAAACAGCAGGTACTCCCCTTTCATTAAGTGTCCTGGTTACCTCAAGGGCTACATCGCCTCCTTTACGCTCCCACTCCACACCTAAAAAAAGCAGGTGACAGGTAGTTGATTCTTTATTTTTGATAACGCTATCTATATCGGCCAGTGTACGGTCGCTTTCAATATTGGCGCCAAAGGGTACCACTTTTATTTTGGACGGATCTACCCGGTAGTTATCTATAGCCGTTTTCGCCGCCCATTCAGATGAATAAATGGCCAGGTCGCAGGTATCAAAAGCGGCTTGTTCCATTTTATTGCCGTTACGTATGCTTTCGGCAGATAAATTAGTAAAGTACGGATAGAAATTGATCATACCCGCAAACGTAGCATCGGTATAAAATACCTTGGGTTTCTTGGTTTCGATAAGCCCGATTGGCAGGGTTGATGGTGCAAAAATAATGTCCGTGTTGGCCTTTATCCTTTTTTCGGCCTGCAAGGCATTGCTGCGTACTATCGAGGGCACCCTGTCTAACAGGTATCTTTTGCCCAGTTTGTTATAAATACGGCCTTTAAGTTCAAGATAGGCCGTAACCGGTGCGTTAAGATTACCTATCAGATCAAGCTCTGCATTTTGCTGTTGCAAGGCATTGGCGATATGGTAACCCAGTCCCGACCATTGGTGCACATCGCCCGCGTCATAAGTTGTTATATAACTGATATTCATTTATGTATTTACCTTCAATTATCTAATTAAGCAAGGCTATCGCAATAATTAATAGCCTAATATGCCTTGATTATTAAACTTTTTTATATTTTCGCCAAAAAAAT
>JBDSIC010000051.1:0-5031 GCA_039918195.1 Mucilaginibacter sp. | reverse complement strand
TTTAAGGATGGTAAATATAGTTTCACCACCTTCCCCAATGTGCAGCTATTTGATGAAGCCGGGCTTATTGGCCGGGCATTTTCATCATCATACGTACCCGCGCAGGGTACCGAAGCCGGCAACGCATTCCTTGAAAAATTGAAGACTGTTTTTCATCAACATAAAGAAAACGGCCAGGTCAAATTCCAATATCAAAGCGAAATTTACCTGGGCCGCTTATAACTCCTTAAAACAACCGTGTTTGCCCCTTGTCATCCATATCGATGTCGTCAGGGTTGGTTATTTCAAAATCTATTTTCTTCACCGGTTTGTCGGCAGATGGCTGAGGCTCTTCTTTAGCTTCAGCAGGGTTGCTTTTATCTTCTTTTGGCGGTGCAGGCTGTTTTATGTCTGGGGTTTTTTCTACTATTTCTTCTTTCGCAATCTGTTCTACATCTTCCGGTGCCACTGCTACTTCTTCCTCCACAACTACTTCTTCTGCAACTGCAACTACTTCTGCTATATCTTCCTCCGCAACTACATCCTCCTCAACTGCCACTCCACCTGCCACCGCTACTTCTTCAGCGACCTTAACCGGCGGCACATCCTGTACTATTTTATCTTCGGGGGTTACGGTTATTTCTACATCCTCCACAGTGTCCGGTGCCGGGTCTGGTACGTCCTCCGCGTCGTCATGTTCGGCTATCAGTTCTATTTTTTGCACTACATGGGCCGATAGTTTATTGCCCATGGCCTTCATGCCTTTTATGTCTATCAGGTCGGTAAGGTTAAGCTCAACCGTTTCGGGTATGGATGTTTTGCCCTTAAGCTGCTCTACCTTTACCACCGGCTGGGCCGCGCCCGATATCAATATCATTTTTGAGCCGCTTTCGTCACTGATAATACTCATTTCCTTACCTATGGCTATGTTTTCAAACACGAAACGTTTAACCATGTAATTCTTTGATTTGCCGTCGTAATGCACTACGGTATAAACCTTTTCAGGCTCATACTTTTCTATCACGGTCATCTTATCATCAAAGTGATTATTCAGGTCGAAACTGGTCAATTCGTACGTGCCGTTTGGCATTACGGTAAGTATGCGGTCCTCACCGTCAAACTCGCCCAGGTATTTGCCACGGCCATCGGCGTTCAGGCGCTTCAGTATGGTATCATACCATATTTTACGGCCCGCAAGTGTCGATATCCCTTTACTTTTCAGCACGATCTTCTTAACAGGATATTTGGTGATAATATTGCCTATCGAGCTTCTGCCTTTTATGGCCAGGTCGGCAAAATTTTCATCAAACTGCAGTTTCTTTAGTTTTGAGTGCGGCTTAAGCTGAATGTTAACTATCTCGGCCTCGCCATTAGGGTTGGCTGTAAAGTACAATACCTTCGAGCCTTTACCGCCTTTGGTCAGGTCATATTCCTTATCGCGGGTTACGCCTGTTACCGAGAACCGTTTGATATAACTGATACCGGTTGGCCCGTCCTTATATATCATATTATACACGGTGCGCTCGTCGTTCTTTTTAAATACGGCGACATGCTCAATATCCTTGCCCACAAAAACCTTGTCCTGCACTTTCGTTATTATAACCTTTCCGTCGTTACGAAAAACTATGATGTCGTCAATATCCGAGCAATCGCCCACAAAGGTTACGTTCTCCTCCTTTTTAAGCGCCGACCCAACAAAGCCATCTATTTTATTTACATACAGCTTAACGTTCGCCAACGCGACTTGCGAAGCCTCAACCCTGTCGAACGTGCGTAGCTCTGTTTTACGTTCGCGGCCCTTGCCGTGTTTTTCCTTTAGTTTTTCGAACCAGGCAATGGTGTATTCGGTAAGGTGTTTAAGGTGATGTTTCACCTGCTTTATTTCGTCCTGCAGGTTTTTTATCTGCTCATCCGTTTTCTTAAAGTCAAAACGGGTAATGCTGCTCATCGGTTTATCTATCAGCCGCTTGTAGTCATCCGGCAATATCTGCCGGTAAAACTGCGGAAAGAAAGGCTCGAACAAGCGGTTTAGCACCTCAACAACGGTTTCAAAGTTTGATGAACTTTCGTAGTCGGGGTGCTTGTACATCCCCTCCTGTATAAATATTTTAAGCAGCGAACTGAAGAATATTTTTTCCATCAGTTCTTTCAGCTTTATTTCCAGTTCCAGTTTTAACAAGCCGCGGGTGGTATGTGTACTTTCGGTAAGCATATCATTCACGCTCATAAAGCGCGGCTTGTCGCTCTGTATCACGCAGGTATTAGGCGATATAGATACCTCGCAATCGGTAAAGGCATACAGCGCGTCAATAGTTACATCGGGCGATATGCCGGGCGCCAGGTGTATCATGATCTCGACATCCTTGGCGGTATTATCCTCTATCTTCTTTATTTTGATCTTGCCCTTGTCGTTAGCAGATATTACACTATCAATAAGGCTGCCCGTAGTGGTACTAAAAGGAATTTCGGTTATGGCCAGCGTCTTTTTATCGCGCTCCATAATTTTGGCGCGTACGCGTACCCTGCCGCCGCGCTGCCCTTCGTTGTAGTTGGCACAATCGGCCATGCCGCCTGTCGGGAAATCGGGCATCAAATTTGGCCTGTTGCCGCGCAACACCTCTATCGATGCATCAAGCAGTTCGATAAAATTGTGCGGTAATATTTTGGTGGCTAAGCCCACGGCAATACCCTCCGCCCCCTGCGCAAGCAGCAGCGGGAATTTTACAGGCAATGTTATCGGCTCTTTGTTACGACCGTCGTAACTGGCCTGCCATACGGTGGTATCGGCATTAAAAACAACTTCATTGGCAAACTTTGAAAGGCGCGCCTCGATATAACGCGGCGCTGCTGCCGAGTCGCCGGTTACCGGGTCGCCCCAGTTGCCCTGGCAATCTATCAGCAGGTTTTTCTGACCAATCTGTACCATGGCATCGCCAATAGAGGCATCGCCGTGCGGGTGGTACTTCATGGTATTGCCTATTACGTTGGCGGCTTTGTTAAAGCGCCCGTCGTCCATCTCTTTAAGCGAGTGCAGTATACGCCGCTGCACGGGTTTCAAGCCGTCGTTCAGGTGCGGAACGGCGCGGTCGAGTATTACGTATGAAGCATAATCAAGAAACCAGTTTTCGTACAGGCCGTCGAGTGAGGTAACATTATGTAATTTTTCTTCGCCGTTCGCAGGTATATCGTTTGAAGTCAGATCGTCGCTCATTAGTAGCTAAAAAATTATTAGTCGGGTAAATATAGCAGATAGCGGATAATAATGGAGGGGCTTTTTATGCACATGTTGACGATGCGTGTTAAAAGGTGTATATTGGATTTATGAAGGGGAAATTAAATCTGTCAATTGAAGATGAACATAGCAGTTTATCTGAATGTGAAATTGAAGAGATAAAAGCCGGACTTGAAGATGTAAAGCAGGAAGGGTATATACTACAGAGGAAGTATTTCAAATATTGGATGCTAAGCTGCAACAACGTAATCTCAATAAAAAATAAAAGTTCCTTTAATTTACCTGCGTTTTTTCTTCGTTAGGCCGGGTAGTTGCTTTATTGAAGCCAGTGGATGTACTTTTTCTTTTTCCGCAAAAGAAAAAGTACCAAAAAGAAAACTCCCGGCTGCGCCTGACCCTGTTAAAAGTTAGTACTAAGTCATGGTCACTGCTACCCGTGCCAGCCGATGCCGGTTTTTAGCTGAACTTAAGTTCATCAGGCTCTGTTAAAAAGAATCCAATAATTTTCACATTTATTTTGATATACGAAAACTATCGTAGATATTTGTACGAAGCGATTCGTAGTTTAAGGGCGCATGCGGTTTCACCGTTAAAAGCACCTTGCTTACCGAGTTGTTTAAATAACTGGCCTTTTTTTCATTGTACGCGTTTTGTTATCGACCTACTTTTATGTCATTATTAAAAAAGGACACTAATAATTAAACTACGTACAGTAATTGATTAGTAATTGGCAGGTAATGATAAATAAAGGTTTTGGCAATTAATTTAAGAAATACTGTAACCCTTTCATTTTTCATGGTGTCTTATTGATATAAATTAAATAACGCAAACCCCTAAAAATTAAATACAATGAAAACTTTAAAAACAATTATACCGGTAATAGCCTTGCTTCTTGCCTTCAACATAGTTAAGGCCGACGACAATGGTAAACTAACTAAAACCTACGCTGTAAATACTTACGTGGAGGCTGTAACTAACGGCAAACTTGAAGGCTTTAGCGAAGTACTTGACAACAACACCAAATTTTGTGTATTGCAAGGCAAAAAAGTTATCAACTACAGCAAAACAGAGATGCTGGACTACCTGGGTAGCCTTAAAAACATTAAACAGGTTTGTACAACAACCACCTCACTGGTTGAAGATAACTCGGAAGTAACCGTATTAAAGGTTGATATGCAGTACGAAAATTTTGTACGCAGCAACTATGTAACCATTGCCAACACCGGTAATGGCTGGAAGATAACTAATGTTTGCTCGGTTTTTAAGTAAATATTGGTGTATATAACAATTGTGGAGGCTCCGGTTGGTTACCGGGGCCTTATTTGTTTAAGATAGTAATATCGAACACTGAATGCTGAATGCAGAACATCGAAGTAAAAAACCTTCTGACTTAATTATTCGACATTCAGCATTGAGTGTTCGATATTACCTTCTATTTCAGCATTCGGTGTTCGATATTACCTTCTATTCAGCATTCGGTGTTCGATACTACTTTATATATCTTTCCTTGCCTCACGAATCATTTGCCCGTAATCCCAGCATTTTACCATCGCATTTATAGTAAGCATAATACGCTTATCACGCGTGGGTTGGGTTTTGGCGCTCTCTATCCATTTAATAAAATAGTTGCGGTGCGATTTGGCCAGGCTGTTAAAAAACACGTAAGCTTCGGGCTCAAATTCAAAGCACTCGTGCAGGTCGTCAGGCATAACTACTTTAAATTCGGTATCCTCTTCCAGCCGTACGCGCAGCATAGCGCCCTTGCTTTTTCGTACCCCTTTGCGAATTTCTGCATTTAAAACCAGTATGAATTTGCCTTC
>JBDSIC010000050.1:0-16851 GCA_039918195.1 Mucilaginibacter sp. | reverse complement strand
TGGAATCATTTACAAGCGACCAGCTTTTTGACGTGGTGTTTTGCATGAACGCTATTAACCACGTAGCCCAGCTGGACGAAGCTTTTTTAACGCTTTACAAATACACCAAACCCGGCGGCACCATCGTCGTATCTATAGATGCGCATAACCACCAGGTATTCAAACATATCTTCCGCGCACAGCCTGCCGATATTTTGCACCCCCACCAGTACGACCTTGAAGAATACAAGGCGATGCTGACCACTTTAGGCTGCACTATTAAACAAACAGAGTTGATAAAAAAAGAGTACTTATTCAATCACTTTATTTTGGTGGCTGAAAAGCATTAATTGCAAGGCGGTGGCGTTAACAGCGATGGTTGTTATTAACTTTTGCTAAAAAAATTATCAAACCAAAGCAAAAGCTATTATTTTTGCCATAGGGATGGCATTACATATCACTTCATTAAATTCGGGCAGTAACGGCAATTGCTATTACGTTGGCAATGGCCGCGAGGCAGTGCTGATAGATGTGGGTATATCATGCCGCGAGGTTGAGCGCCGCATGGCAAGGCTGGGCCTGTCAATGGATATTGTAAAAGCGGTATTCGTATCGCACGAGCATACCGACCACATTAGCGGGCTTGCAGTGTTATGTCGTAAGTATAAACTCCCGGTATACATTACACCCGGCACCATGCTACACGGCAAACTGATGCCCGATTGCTTTTTCCGTTTTACAGAACACCAGCCAATTGTTATTGGCAGTCTTACAGTAACCGCGTTCAGCAAGCTGCATGATGCTGCCGAGCCGCACAGCTTTATAGTATCGGGCGATGACGTTACCATAGGCGTGTTTACCGATCTGGGCGCAGCCTGCAATAATTTGGTACGCTATTTCAAACAATGCCATGCGGCGTTCCTTGAGGCTAATTATGATGAGCAGATGCTGGCCGACGGTCGCTACCCTTTCTTTTTAAAGCGGCGTATAAGCGGCGGCAAAGGGCACTTGAGTAACACCCAGGCGCTACAGCTTTTCCTGGACCATAAGCCGGCCTTTATGAGCCATTTATTGCTTGCCCACCTTTCAAAAGATAATAATTGCCCCGACCTTGTACACGAATTATTTAGCCGCCATGCAGGCAGCACACAGGTTGTAGTAGCATCACGATATGTAGAAACAGCGGTTTATGCCATAAGCGCTGAGAACACTGTTGTTGTTAGGCCTGCTGTTGTCGAGCCTGCTGTTTTGCAATTTTCTTTGTTTTAATTCGAGAAGACTATAATAGCCGCCATCCAACTAATCTCTGATCACCAGTCTTTGATCACTAACCTACATCCACCCTTTTCGCCGGAACCAAAGGTATATAAGTACCACAATTAAAGCCATCACCCCCAAAACTACCGGGTAGCCCAGCTTTTCATGCAGTTCGGGCATAAATTCAAAATTCATGCCGTATATACCCACTATAAAAGTAAGCGGCATAAAAAATACCGAGAACACAGTGAGTATGCGCACGGTTTCGTTGGTGCGCTGCGCCGATACATTGAAATACAGGCTGAGCAAATGATTGATATTGTCCGACAACGAATCATAGATATTTTGCAGCCTGACATAAAGGTCGCGCGTATCCCGCGTATTCACGTCGCCTTTTTCGGCATCAATATTATCAATAATATCATACGACAGGATGAGCATGCGGCGTATCAGGTCGGCTTTGCGCTTTAAAAAATACATCCCCCTTAACAAGGGGGCTTTACGGGTACGCAAAAATATCTGTTCCTCGTAGTACTCCAGTCCGCGCGAGAGGTCGCGCGATGGCCCGTCATACGTTAGCAGGCAGGCTTTTATCATCTTATTAAGCAGGTAAAACGTGCCGGTGCAAACACCTTTTTTCACTTCGCCCGCAAGGTCATCAATTAAAGCATGAGGTTTACGATGTATCGTAATGATGAACTCCTTACTGTAAAAAATGGCTATTTTATGTGTAAGCAACTGCACAGTATCCGCTTCCGTAGCTTTGCTGTCGGTATGTATCCTGAATATCATGAATACATAATCCTGCATGCTTTCGTACTTGGGCAGGTGGTCCGATTGCAGGCTGTCGTCAAGCAGTTCTTCGTGCAGTTTATATTTTTTAGCAGTTTGGTGCAACTCATCTTGCTGCGGTTCGTTAATATCTATCCAATCAAACCCGTTAGCTTTTTTTGTCGCCAGTTGTGTAAGCATATACGCAAGTTACAAAGTATCAATTATTAAACAAGTAACACATGATCTATCTTAATGTTCAACAAATCTTTGCTTATGATTAATTAATGTTAAGCGGGTGAATTTTGCATAAAATTTAACCTTAATTTAAAATATTGAACATAACTATACTGTAATTTCGAGGCAAGAAATTTAACTTTAAATGCGAACGGCAAACTTAAATGTAAAATTCCTTCAATCTATCCTTTTGTTCTTACTGGTCACCGCTCAGCTACCCTGCTACCCCCAAAATGTTCCGCTCACCAACGCTTTTGCCCACAACGATTACTGGCACAAACATCCCCTATATGATGCCTTGCAAAATGGGTACACACATATTGAAGCCGATGTGTTTTTAGTGAAAGGCAAACTGGTAGTAGCGCATTTCTTTCCTTTTTTTAAAAAGAAACGCACGCTTGAGTTGCTATACCTGCAACCGCTGTTTGAACAGGTAAGTAAAAACGGGCAGGTTTTTGAAGGCTACAACACCTCAATCACCCTGATGGTTGATATTAAAACCGGCGCCGGCGATACGTACGCGGCGCTTAAGCCACTGCTGGAAAAATACAAATCGATATTGTCGAGTTATGAGGATGGGCAGGTGCATTACCGCATGGTAACAATTGTACTATCGGGCCATAAGCCGTATCAATTGATAAAAAAAGAAAAATACCGGCTTGCTTTTATTGATGAGGACCTTGAAAAAATTGGCACTGATAGCGCCATGACCGAAGTTTACCCAATGGCCAGCTGTCGCTACAATTCGATGGTAAAATGGCGGGGTAAAGGACCAATGCCTGCCGCGCAGAAACAGAATCTTTCTGCCTATGTGAATACTGCGCACCGTATGGGTAAAAAAGTAAGACTATGGGCATCTCCCGAAAACAAAGTGGTTTGGGAAGAATTACTTAGCTGCGGCGTTGACCTGATCAATACGAACGAACTGGTCACCCTTAAAAACTTCCTGACTACCAGCTTTGCCAATAACGAGAAATTTGAACTGGCAAAATAATTCTATCATACACCTCTGTAAGTTATCAACAAAAAATGCAACCTTTATCCTCTTCAGCAGATTTATAACTTTCTGTTTGCAGTTAACAATCCCCCCTACCGCTTAGTGTTGAATCTACACGTGTATAGACAAGCTTTGTAACAATGTAATATATACGCATCAACTTTTTTGTAAAACATTGGTTAATAATCTATCAGCTAAGGTTAAAATCTCTATATTTAGCCCACCTCTTTTACTTAATATTATGCGAAAAAATAATTTACTAAAAACAACTACAAGGCTGTTGTTTTCGCTTGCTGCAATTCCGTTTTGCAGTTACGCGCAATCTGCAGGAACTACACAAGTGCGACTGGATGACCTGTCGTCTTTTAAAAACCCGCCGGCAAACTGGTCTGTCGCCGGGTCTGTTTCATCAGATCTTAATAAGATGAACTCCCTTACCAAAAAAAGCGGTACCGGGATATTGGTCAACATCACCGATCAAAAGAAGAACGAAGACATTTTTACCAACCTTCAGCATGGCGATATCGACCTGAGTGTTGATTTTATGATGCCGAAAGGCTCTAACTCCGGCATATACCTGCAAGGGCGTTACGAGATACAGTTATTAGATAGCTGGGGGGTACAAACTATGTCCGACTCGGACCTTGGCGCTGTATACCACCGCTGGGATGAAGGCCGCCCTGCCGGCCAATTTGGTTACGAGGGTGTTGCACCACGCTTAAATGTGAGCCGCGCGCCGGGTTTGTGGCAAAACATCCGCATCATTTTCCAGGCGCCTAAGTTCGATGTGTCGGGCAAAAAAACAGCTAACGCGCGAGTTGTACAAGTGATACTTAACGGTGTAAGCATTATTGAAAATGCCGTATTACAAGGCCCAACACGCGGCTCGGCCTTCCCGGATGAAGCCGCAACCGGCCCTATCAGGATACAGGGCGACCATGGTTCGGTAGCGTTTAAAAATATACAATACAGCACAACCGTAAATACCAAACCTACCACCGGCACCGAGCCAAAAGGGTGGGTAGAATTTAAACCGGTTTATGTGAATGTAGGCTCCGAGCCTGAATTATTAAGAAGCTTTGTTGATATACCCGGCGGCAAAAGGGTTACACACGCCATTAACGTTGGCTACCCGCACAACATCAGCTACTCTTATGACTTGAGCAACGGCACAGTATTCCAGGTATGGAAAGGCGGGTTTGTGGATGGAACGCCAATGTGGCTTTTCCGCGGCGATGGTAATACTACCGCCATAGGCAGCAAAGTATCTTTAAATGACGGCCCTTCGGTTGCCATACTCGATTCGGAAACAGCCGCCTGGCCCGATACGCTGGATGTTAAATACGGTTTCCGCAGCAAAGGGTATGAGTTGGATGACAAAGGCTACCCTACCTTTAAATACATTGTAAACACCTATAATGTTGATGACAAGTTAAGCAGCGATGACGGCAAGGCGTTAACACGCCAAATTACTGTTGCCGGGCCGGTGCAAAAAAACCTGTATGCCCGTGTTGCTATTGCAACTGATATTGTTGAAGCAGGCGAAGGCTTATACAGCGTTAACAACTACCAGTATTATATACAAATTGATAAAAACCTGAAGCCGGTTATACGTACCTCGGCTAAAGGTAAAGAGTTGCTGATACCGATATTAAATACGGATAAAGGCGCAACACCTGTACAATATTCACTAATCTGGTAATTCAACAAAAAACTGTTATAATGAAAGCTATTTTTAAAAATATATTAATGCCTTTTTGCATGACCGCCGCTGTTGGATTAACAGCACAGGCACAGCAAAAGGCCGCCAAAATGGCCCCGGCCGAAAAAGACTACTACCGCATAATAAGCCTGCCCATTCCTGAAGGAATTGAACTTGAAGTAGGCGGATTGGCATTGCTCCCTAACGGAAATATAGCCGCTTCAACACGTCGTGGCGATGTATACATCGTTGAAAATCCATATATGCTTAACGGCGGCACGCCTTATTTCCGCAAATTTGCGAGCGGGTTGCATGAGGCATTGGGGCTGGCCTATAAGGACGGAGACCTGTACACCGTACAACGCGGCGAGTTGACCAAACTGATCGATAAGAACGGCGATGGTAAAGCTGATGTATACGAAACCATTTGCGCCTGGCCATTATCAGGTAACTACCACGAATACTCATACGGACCGGTTATTATGCCTAACGGCAACTTTATGGTAAACGGCAATGTTGGCTTTGATGATATGGAGTGGTGGCGCGGTAAAAGTAAAGTACCGGGACGTTCATGGGCTATGGAGATCACACCTGATGGAAAAATGTCGTTATATGCAGCCGGCTTACGCTCGCCTGCAGGGCAGGGGCTGGTTGATGGCAAATATTTTTATGCTGAAAACCAGGGCGATTGGGTAGGTTCGGGCTATTTGACCATATTAAACAAGGGCGACTTTATTGGCCACCCCGCAGGATTGGTTTGGGCAGATCAACCCGGTTCGACTGTATTAGCACGTACCGAGGATATTTACAAACGCGTTGACCCTCGTTTTAACCAGGGCCGCATACAGGACGATGATCCTAAACGCCCATACAAAGCACAGTTTGAAGTAGCCAAAGAGGTACCGGGTATGAGAACCCCAACAGTTTGGCTGCCACATTCGGTAATGGGCACGTCAACATCATCATTGATACAAATACCTGCTGACGATACATTTGGCCCGTTTGCCGGGCAGGTGTTAATAGGTGACCAGGGCCAAAGCCGCCTGAACAGGGTATTCCTTGAAACAGTGAAAGGCGAATACCAGGGTGCGGCATTCACGTTCCGCGAGGGGTTTGAATCAGGTGTATTACGTTTGGCATGGGGTAACGATGGTTCGTTATTTGTAGGCCAAACCAGCCGTGGCTGGGGCTCAAAAGGTCAAAAAATGTTTGGTTTGGAGCGTTTGGTATGGAGTAATAAAACACCTTTCGAAATGAAAGCTGTAAGGGCAATGCCTGACGGTTTTGAAATTGAATTTACCAAACCGGTAAATAAAACTGCTGCTGCTGATCCGGATGCATACGGTTTAACAAGCTTTATCTACAAATACCACCCTGTTTACGGCAGCGATGTGATAAGGGAACAAACGCTTACTGCTGACGCGGCGATTGTATCGGCTGACGGTTTAAAGGTAAGGTTGGTTATGGACGGCCTGCGCGAAAATTACATACACGAAATAACCGTGAGCGATAAAGTAACCTCGGCGGATAGCAGTAATTCGTTATTGCACCCCACTGCGTACTACACCTTAAAAAATATTCCTGACGGCGCTAAGCTGAACGTTCCTAAACGCAAACCTAAAGTTGCCGGGCATGACCACAGCATGATGGGTATGAGCACTGCTCCTGAAAAAGCCACTCCTGCCGCAGTAGCAGGCGCCGGGCTTAAAAAGAACCAGGTTGTAAAACCTGCTTCATGGACAACTATCGACCAAACGATTATGATGGGTACCGTGCCGGGACTGAAGTTTGACAAAACTGAGCTGACCATAAAAGCCGGAAGCAAGGTAAAATTAACCTTTACCAATGGCGATGACATGCCACATAACTTTGTGATAGTGCCCGACGGGCAAGCCATAGCTGTTGGTGAAATGGCCATGAAGATGGGTTTAAAAGCGGGTAAGGCAAGCCATATACCTCTTACGCCAAAGGTGCTTTACAACACTACATTGGTTGGCCCGGGCTCGTCGCAGACCATATATTTTGTAGCGCCAACTACACCGGGTAAGTATACTTACGTTTGTACGGTACCGGGGCATTTTTATATAATGCAAGGCACACTAATAGTTGAAAAATAATAACCAAGCCGGGAGCAATTCCCGGCTTTTATATAAACCCTTTTTATTGTGAGAACAAACATTTATACCCGTTACTCAGGCCTGGTAATCCTGTTCTTGTGTGTTGCATTATTTTTATGCGCCAAACAGGCCGAAAAACCCAAAGTATTGGTATTTACCAAAACTGCCGGTTTCCATCACTCGTCTATCCCGTTAGGCATTAACGCCGTTATGAAACTGGGCATCGAAAACAATTTTGATGTAGATACCACCACCAACGCCGCCTGGTTTACCGACGACGTGCTGAAAAAATACGCTGCCGTAATATTTTTAAATACCACCGGCGATGTGCTTAATAACTACCAGGAAACTGAATTTGAGCGTTACATACAATCAGGTGGCGGTTATGTGGGCATCCACGCCGCATCTGACACCGAATATGGCTGGGGCTGGTACGGCCGCATGGTAGGCGGTTATTTCAATGGCCACCCTATCCCGCAGGAAGCTGTATTGAACATTGAGGATAACAACCATCCTTCGACAAGGCATTTACCTGCACAATGGAAACGTACCGACGAATGGTATAACTACAAAAAGCTGAACCCTGATGTTAAGGTATTGATCAGCATTGATGAAAAAAGCTATAAAGGCGGCACCAATGGCGATAAACACCCCATTGCCTGGTACCACGATTATGATGGCGGCCGTGCATTCTTCACCGGCCTTGGCCATACCGACGAATCATATGCGGACCCATTATACCTGAAACATATTTTAGGCGGTATACAATACGCTATGGGTGATAATAACGCATTGGATTACACCAAGGCCAAGTCGCCAAAAGTACCCGAGGACAATCGTTTTGTACGGAAAATGTTAACCCAGGGCGGTTTTTACGAGCCTACTGAAATAGCCGTATTGCCCAACCTCGATGTGCTGATAACCCAGCGTCGCGGTGAGTTGATGAAATACGACAATGCTACCAAAACATTAAAGCAAGTTGGCTTCCTGGATGTATATTTTAAAGCCCTAAGCGGTAGCGCTAACAGCGAAGAAGGCTTACTGGGCATAACCGCTGACCCAAATTTTGCCAGCAACCATTTCATTTACATGTATTACAGCCCAACAGGAACTGCATCTGTGGATCGCCTGTCACGCTTTGTTTTTGAGAACGATACGCTGGATTATAAATCAGAAAAGGTGATACTGGAGGTTGGAACGCAACGCGAGATCTGCTGCCATACCGGTGGCTCTATCGCTTTTGGCAAGGATAACGTGCTATTTGTATCAGCCGGTGATAACTCCACTCCTTTTGACGAGCCGGGCCAAAAATACCCGACCCGCAGCTTTGGGCCTATGGACGACCGTCCCGGTCACGAGCAATACGATGCGCGCCGCTCTGCCGGCAACACCAACGACCTGCGCGGCAAGATCATCCGCATAAAAATAAATGCCGATGGGAGTTATGATATACCCGAAGGCAACCTGTTCCCTAAAGGCACGCCAAAAACACGCCCCGAGATATATGTAATGGGCAACCGTAACCCTTATCGTATATCGGTAGATAAGAAAAGTGGTTACCTGTATTGGGGTGAGGTTGGCCCTGACGCCAGTGTAGACAGTATCGGCACCCGCGGTTCTCGTGGTTATGATGAAGTAAACCAGGCACGTAAAGCCGGATTTTTTGGCTGGCCGCTGTTTGTAGGTAATAATTATTCCTACAACATCCATAACTACGATACCAATGAGAATGGCCCGCCACAGAATCCCAATCACCCGCTGAATACTTCGCGTAACAATACGGGTTTAACGGAGCTACCGCCGGCACAGCCCGCTTATATATGGTATCCTTATGCCGTATCGCCGGAATTTCCGGAACTGGGTACCGGCGGACGTACTGCCATGGCAGGCCCGGTTTATCATGTAAATGATTTTACCGAGGCTAACCGCTACCCCGGGTATTACAACGATAAATTTTTCTTCTACGATTTTATACGCGGCTGGATAAAGGTGGCTACCCAATTGCCTAACGGCGACCTGGATAAAATAGAGTCATTTATGCCGAATGAACGGTACAGCGCACTAATGGACATGGAAGTTGGTCCGGACGGGCGTATCTACGTGCTTGATTATGGCAGCGGCTGGTACAATAAAAACCCGGATGCCGCCCTGTACCGTGTTGATTACCTGCCCGGCAACCGCCCGCCAGCAGTAACAGGTTTAAAATTAAACAAAACAAGCGGCAACCTGCCTTTAACCATCACCGCCGGCATTAAAGCTACCGACCCTGAAAACGACGTGCTTAGTTATGTATGGCATATTGGCAATGTTACGCGCACTACAACTGTGCCGACGCTTACTTATGTGATAACCCAACCCGGCGATCACGATGTTAGCGTGGAAGTATTTGACAGCAAAAAAGCATCGACTACAAGTAAAAAAGTGGTGGTTACTGCAGGTAATGCAGAGCCGCAGGTAAGCATCAACATTAAAGGGAACCGCAGCTTTTATTTTGCAGGTAAGCCCGTTAGTTATAAAGTTAATGTAGTGGACCAGGGCGCAGCTGTGAACCCGACCAACCTGTACGTTTCTACACGCTTCATCAAAGGCTCTGATTTGGCCGGTGCCAATTGGGGCCACCAGGTAATGTCAGAAACCATGCAGGGTAAAAACCTGATGCTGTCGTTAGATTGTAAGGCCTGCCACAAGGAAACCGAAAAATCTATAGGTCCGGCATTTAAAGCCGTTGCCGATAAATACCTGATGAGCCCCGATGCCGGCTCATACCTGCCCAATAAAATAATAAAAGGCGGTGCAGGTGTTTGGGGCGAAGTGGCCATGCCTGCCCACCCTGCGCTTAAAGAAGCAGAAGCAAGGCAGATAGTGACCTGGATACGTTCATTAGCTTTCGAAAAGCCCAAATCATTGGCCCCGGCGGGTATAGTAACCCCCAAAGCAAGCGATATAAAAGAGCAAAATACGGTTTACAGTATTGATGCCAATTATACCGATGCGGGTGCTTATGGTATAAGGCCGCTTTCGGGCAGCTACTCGGCTATGCTACGCAGCAATGTTGTTGAGGCAGGCGAGTTTAAGAATGTTAAGGGTTTTGCAATTGAAAACATCAAGGATGGCAAGCAGGCCAAATTACCTGTTGCTGCCGGCAGTTTGAAAATAGGTACTTTCGACCTGACAGGTATTAGCTCATTAGAACTGACAAGCTATGGTACAACTGCCGATGCGATCACTTATGCAGTTGAACTGCATACCGGTAGCCCGGCAGGTTTAAAAATCGGAAGCGGTACTTTAAACTTTACTACAGATAAGCAGCCATTAATTACTAAAATAACCCTTGTTGCTAAACCGGCTACAGCTAAACCTGTGGTAGCTAAGTTGCAGGATATTTATTTGGTGGTTAAACAAACTACAGCGAATGCCAATCCGCCGGTTTTAAAGGCGGTGAGGTTTGTGCCTTTGTAGGGTAATTGTCTGAACAGAATTTGCAGAATTAAAGAATTTGCAGAATTATAGCGCCATTGTGAACAACAATGGCGCTTTTTACTTAGGCGAAATTCTAAAACAAGTTTGAAAATACGACATTTTATCTGTATATTTAGTAAATTTGTCGCACATGAAGATTACTGAAATAAAAACAGCGGAACATTACGAACCCGATTTTTTACATTTACTTGGCGGGCCGGGTGTAGTAACGCGACCGATGCGTACCGAATTTGATGTAGTAGCTTTGAGTAATGAAGGCATCACCAAAGCTTCTGTTGATGTATTGATGAATTACGTCGGCATCTCAAAAAAAGCTTTTGCCGAGGATATCCTGCAGCTATCGGTAAAAACCATGGAGCGAAAAAAAAGTACCGATAAACTGGATAGCCGGACCTCATCACATGTTATTGAAATTGCCAAAGTTATTGAGCACGCGCTTGATGTTTTTGAGAATGAGAATAAGGTAAAGCTGTGGCTTAATGCACCTAACCGGGCTTTGAACAATATACAACCCATCCAGCTGTTCAGTAATTATACCGGCTTAAATATGGTTAACACTATTTTAGGCCGTATAGAACACGGCGTATTCTCGTAACAAACAGATGCTGGTTTACCGTATAGCAAAGTCAGAAGATTGGGCCAACGACCTGTCGGGCTTCGGCGCATTCCGGTTTGGCGGCAGGTGGAATAATCCCGGCATGTATTTATTATACACAAACCAAAACAGCTCATTAGCCTACTTAGAGAACCTGGTACATTTTGACGAAGTGAATATGCCGCCCCGGCTATTCATTGTCACTATTGAGCTAAATATCAAGCCATCTAAACTATACGAAGTGCCTGATGAAGAATATCCCGATACCTGGCTGCAATTAGACAATAACGCTAACAAGGCAACAGGCGATACCTGGATGCAGAATAAGAACTATCTTGCTATAAAAATACGCTCGGCAGTAAATACCGCCGAGTATAATTATTTGCTCAACCCGACGTTTCCGGGTTACCACGACCTGGTTACCGTAAAATACATTGAGCCTTTGCATATTGATGCAAGGCTGGCAAGGTAAGCACTATAGCTTTTTATCCAACTCCTTCAGTTTTACACTTACCTGTTTACCGATAGGTTTATCATCACGATAGTTTATTACCCTTAACTGTGTAGCGCCTTTTGGTACGCTTAACGGGAAACCGTTATAACAAGGGTAATATTTATCAGGGTTAGTGGTATCAAAAGAGTAATAAGTGCTAAGTCCGGCTATCTGATTTTCAACCTTTATCTTCAGGGTGGTATCACTGCCGGCTATTTCAGGCACCACGCTTAGCAGCGGATCGTAAATGCTGCGGGCATATTTAATATCAGCGGCATCAAAGCGCGGGAACTGGGCTTCTACCCTTTTTACAAAGCCATCAAAATCGCGTTTCACCAATTTTGGCGACCAAAATACTTCGGCCAGCGCCATGCCACGCGGCCAGGTCATGTACTCGGCGTGACGTTGGTTGGGTACAGCTTCGGCCCAAAGGTTACCCTGCCCGCCTAAAATAAGTTTTGCATCAACACTGTCAGGCACAGGCTCAAAATTATAACAGCTGCGCAATAGTACCTGCCCGTAGGCATGCGGCTCAATAATGGCATTTCCCTGGTACATGTCAATGTAGCAGCGCTCATACGGTGTCATCACTACCTTATGGCCCATTTTTGCAGCTTCAATGCCGCCTTTCATGCCGCGCCAACTCATTACAGTAGCTTCGGGTGCAAGGCCGCCCTCCAGTATCTCGTCCCAGCCTATTAGTTTTTTACCTTTGCTTTGTATCATTTTCTCAATACGCTTTACAAAGTAGCTTTGCAGCTCGTGGGTATTTTTGAGATGCTCGGTAGCCATTACTTTTTGACATTTCGGGCATTTTTCCCAAAATGATTTAATGGCCTCATCGCCGCCCATGTGTATGTATTGGCCGGGGAAAAGTTGTGCTATCTGTGTAAATATCTTATTAAGTACCAGGTAAGTGCTATCGTTACCCACGCACAGCACATTGTCTTTTTTAAATGCGAAAGAAGTGCCGGGGTCAACGTTATATTTTAACCCGGTGCATGAAATATTGGGTATGGAAGCGATAAGCGCCAAGCTATGCGCCGGGACATCAACCTCGGGAAGTACGGTTATAAATCTATCATTAGCGTATTTAACCACTTCGCGTATGTCGTCCTGTGTATAAAAACCGCCATAGGTTTCCTTTTCACCCGGCTCCATATCTGTATGCGCAACAAACAAGAACGGCCCTTCGCGGGGTACGCGCCACGCACCAATATCGGTTAGCTGCGGCAAACCTTTTATTTCTATACGCCAGCCGTTATCGTCAGTCAGGTGCCAGTGAAATGTGTTGAATTTGTATTTGGCCATTTGGTCGATGTAGGCCTTTACCATTTCCTTTGTTTGAAAGTGACGGCTTACATCAAGCATCAGCCCGCGCCAGCCAAAGCGTGGGTAGTCAATAATATCAACAGCAGGAACATGCCATGCAGCAAGACTTTTTTTCTTCCCTTCAATTGACGGCGGAAGCAATTGCAACAGTGTTTGTATACCATAAAACAGCCCTTTAGGGTTGTTGGCCTGTAAACGAATAGCTTTAGGGGTAACTTTTAAGGTATACCCTTCATCACCAAGTTGCGGGTTTTTGGTTAAGGTACTGATATATATAGAGCCAACCGCCGGGGCTATTTTCGCGCTCCGGCTACTAACTGTAAGATGATACCCTGTTGGGGAGTATAATACACCCGCTAACAGCGTTGCAATTTTTTGGGCGTTTTCGTCGCCATTGGCAAAAATAATTTTAGTTTTACCACCAATAGTAAAATGGCCCGGAGCTGTTTTAAGCGACACCGGCTGTGGGATAAGCTGAGGCCCCTGTGCCAAACTTACGCACGATACCAAAGTACCGGCCAAAAGCAGGGTTAAAAATTTATTCATGGGGTAAATTAGTTTAATTGGTGCAATAAAAAAAGTTTGTTCAGCTTGCCCGGTCAACCAATAACCCAGGGCAAGCGAACAAACAAATCTACTCACTTGCGGTCAACCAATAACCCATCAAGTGAGACACATCGGGTTAGGGAGTTGTAAATCTTTTAGCCGTAATCCTGTTATGTCAACCAAAAACCAAACAGGCGGATAAAAGCAAGCATCCCAGCCCAATATCTTTATACAGCCACCGCGGTGGCCCTGTACCCAAATGCTGCAGCCAGTTCAAGGCTCTCATTATGGGGTAATATACTATCTGAACAGGTTGCCTTGAACATGCTCGAAGCAGCTACGCATACGCCAAGCTGAAGGCTCCGCTGCATATCCCACTCTTCGTGCAAACCCATCAGTACCCCCGACGCGAACGCGTCGCCGGCGCCTACACAACCTGCTATTTTATCTGCCGGTACCTTCAGGCTCGGCTGAAATACCTTAACACCATCGGCACTTAATGCCAGCGTAGCTTCGGGGAAGTGGACAATAACCCATTGCTTCACCCCCATCTTTAATATTTCGGCAGCTGCTTCGTAGCATTTTTCTACCGATATTTCACCTTCGCCGGTTGTAGTGGTAACACCCGACAACATCCATGCCTCGAACTCGTTCAAAAACAAGTAGTCAGTGTATGGTAACGCCGGCGGAATAATGCTGGTAAAACGGTCCGAATCTTCGCTCACCAAATCAACGGAGGTTGAAAAGCCCTGCTCCTTTGCCGCCTTTAATACATTTGCCGCACCGGTAAGGCCGTTGTCTTTCACCTCGTCGAGTTTGTCTAATAACAACAGGTAACCCAAATGAAATATCTTAGCCTGTGAAGCTGCAAAATCAAAATGTGCAACATCCAGCAAGCTGTTTGCTCCGCGGTAATGAAAGAACGTACGTTTTCCGTTTGACTTTACCGACATTACATCAGTGTAAGAGGTTCCGGCTTCTTTTATTTGCGTTAACTGTTTGGTATCGATAGCGAGGGTGTTGCATTCTTTGATAATACCATTGCCCCTGTTATCGGTACCAACCAAACCAATTGCCTCAACCGGGAAAGGCACTTCCATTTTGCGCAGCCCTTTTGATATGTTATAGGCCGAGCCGCCATTGCTGTTCTCCTGTGATAAAATAGTCGACAAAGCCTCCTGCGTAGGATACTTGTCAATTATTTTTACCTGGTCAACAATCCAGTTTCCGCCCACCAAAATGCCTTTTCTCATTGGTTACAATTGGTTATAAATGCATTTTTTCTTCGTCCTCAACCACATCGCTAAACCTGCCTACTTCTTTATTAAAAAAGAAATTATCATTCAGGTCGTCGTTAGCAGTTGATACTTCGCCGATAACACATTGGTCGCTTGTGGGGTAAAACTCGTGCCATAAACCCTGCACAATAGTTACCCGCTCGCCCGACTTCAGCGTTACTTTATCGCCGCTTTGTATGGTTATAAATTCCCCGTTCTTTTTCAGCGTTATCGGGTCCTTGCTGTCAAGGCTTTCCGGGTCGGCTGCCCAAAACTGTATTACCATTTCGCCGCTACGGCAAATAATATCTTCTTTTTTCTTCTCGTGATAATGCGCCGGGGTGGTTTGCCCTTTGGCAGCATACATCAGCTTCTCACAATATTCAACCTCTTCTGCAAGGTTTATCAGCACTAATCCAACCTTATCAAAATCGCCCAAACCAAAATCGGTTATATCCCATTTGGGGTTTGGCGGCAGCACCCACCCGTTTTGCTCAAAAAAAGCTTTGGAGGTGCTGATAGCGTTATTTATTTCAGATCTTCTCATGCAGGTTGTGTTTCAAGGTTGCCTATACGCACTACTTGTTTTGTTTTGGCAGATTGTAATGCTGCGGCAAATACTTTATGGCTTTCCACTGCTTCTTCAGGCGTTGCACAGCCAAAACGACCGTCAAGCGCGCCCTCGCGCTCCGCTACGTAAGCCGCCAGCATCTGCATAAAGCAATCAGGGAAACCTATTTCAAATATACCGCCGGTAACTGTCGGGAACGGCACGCCTGTAAAACCCAGGTCGGTACGCTGCCACAACTGCTCTTTGCCTGCTTTAAACAGCCAAAGCGCCTTGGTATCTTTAGTACTATATTTTACGCCGCCTTCGGTACCGTATACCTCTATGTACCAGGTATTGGTTTCGCCGGGTGCAAGGCGTTTTGTTTCAAGGGTCATAGGTACGGTTTCGCCTTCAATGGTAACCTGCGTGTTCAATATAGCATTGTTCCAGGTATCACATTCAGCAACGCCACCTTTGCCGTCAGGGCGCTCGGTAACTATTTTTTGCAGCTGGGCAAAAACCAGTTCGGGTTTCCAGCCTAACCTAAGCGGTACGTGCAGTACGTGCATACCTAAGTCGCCCATTACACCGATCTCACCGCAAAATTTTGTTTGTCTTTTCCAGTTAATAGGTTTGCTGAAGTCCATATCGCTGGAATGCAGGAAGCCTGCTTTTATTTCCATGATACGGCCTAACCTGCCCGACTTTACCTCGCTTATTACGCGCTGTACACCGGGTAAAAAAGGAAATTCAGAGCTGCAACGTACAAAACGGCCTGTTTTATCAGCTTCGGCTTTAATAGCTTGAGCCGCCTCAAGGTCGATACCGAAAGGCTTTTCGGCCAAAAGGTCCTTACCGGCACGCAATACCTCTAAATAAAGGTCGAGGTGCAGGTTATGCGGTACAGCTACGTATACTACATCAACTGCTGGGTTAGCCAATAGTTCTTTATAATCAGTGGTAAGCTGGTCTACAGTGGGTACGTTTTTGTACCAAGCCAGCACGTTCTCATTCAGGTCGCAAACTGCCTTCAATTCGGCTTTTGCCGGGAAATCGTTCAGCGCGAACCAACGGCCGAAAGCGCTGGCAGCCTCGCGGCCCATCAGGCCACCGCCAATAATACCTATGTTTACGGTCTTCATATAGTAGCTGCCCTTTCGCTTAACCTTGCAATAGCTTCTTCGGGTTTTAAACCGTCGTGCACAATAGCCATCAGCGTTTGTGTCATACCCGATGGATCAGGGTGTTGTATCACGTTACGCCCGTAAACAATACCGCGTACACCCTGCTGCATTAGCTGGTAAGTACGGTTAATTATCTCTTCGTCGCTTGCGCGGCCACCGCCACGTACCAGTACAGGTATGTTACCGGCTATCTCAACAATTTTATAATATTCAGACACATCGTCGGTCGGGTCGGCCTTAATAATATCGGCACCCAGTTCAACTGCCTGGCGTACCAACGGAATAATTTTTGACGAATCGCCGTCAACATTGTAACCGCCGCCCTGGCTGTTCG
>JBDSIC010000049.1:0-39255 GCA_039918195.1 Mucilaginibacter sp. | reverse complement strand
GAAAACTGCCGAAATAAAGCTTACCGTTACGCTGGACGATGCAAACGTGCCGGAAAACATCATGTGGGAATCAACCGATTCGCAATCAAAGGAGGCGTTGCCTGTAAAATCCTTCATGCTGGCCCTTTGGGACCAAAGCTATAAAAATACCCTGCGCATTGACCTTTGGACTAAAGATATGCCGGTTGATGAAATGAAACGCTTTTTTTACGAAACCCTGCAAACCATGGGCGACAGCTTTTTGCGTGCTACCGGCGAAACCAATATTGTTGAAGACCTGCGCGATTACTGCGCGCATTTTGCCGAAAAAATGGAAATAACCCGCTAATTATCTGTATGCGTATACCGTCGTTAATATCGCTGGTTGGTTTTATTATACTTATTGCCGGGACTTACTGCCCCATGTTGCGCCCGTTCGGTTTATTTAGCTGGAATGTTTATGATATGGACAAACCCTATGGCATAGTTATATTACTGGTAGCCGTAATAGGTATGATAGGGGTAGTGTTTAACCAGTTAAAAATTGCCAGGCCTGCGGCCTGGACATCGCTGGTGCTGGTTGTGCTGTTGTATATAGCCGCCTATCTTAAAGTGCATACTTCTTTCAGCTTTTTGCCATTTAATTCGCTTGCCGAATTTTTAGCCGGTAAAATAAAATTCAAGTGGGGCTGGTATGTGCTGTTTACAGGCGCGTTTTTAACGCTGGCAGTGGTTTTTAAACGCAAACGTCAAAACATTTTGTAATAAAAAACATATTTTGCAGCTTTATAGTTACCGGGTGTACATTTTGTGTGTTTTTAATAACCCATAATTGCCGGTTTTACGTATAGGTATTAAATGTTTAAGTTTTGTATAAACTAAACCCAAGTAAATGTTAAAATTTTCTTTTCGCAACCAGGTTTTGGCAGGTTTTGCATTGTCAATTGTGCTGGTTTTTGTTGTAGCCATTTTGTCCTATAAAAGCATTCAAAAATTGGAGGCTGACAATACAAAGGTTCAGCATACACACCTGGTAATAACGGTAAGTTCAAACCTGATACAGTCGTTAATTGATGCTGAAACAGGTATGCGTGGCTACTGTGCTACCGGTAAAAAACCTTTTTTAGAGCCATATCAGGCTTCGGCCCCGCTTGCCGAAAAAAATGTATCGCTGCTTAGGGCGCTGGTGAGGGATAACCTGGAGCAGACCTTGCGTGTAGATACGCTGGGCAGGTTTGTTACCGAGCAGCTAAGCATCATGAAAACCAATATTACGACCTACAATGAGCATGGGTTGAAATACATGGTTGACCGCGATATGCTGATAAAGGGCAAATATAGCATGGACCAGATAAGAAAAATTATCGCCCGTGTGTCAAGCACCGAAGAAAATTTGCTGGCGTCAAGGCAGGCCAGCACCCGCTCGGCAGCGCTTAGAACGACATTTATTATTGTAACCGGCTCGGCGATATTCCTTATCATCATTATTATTTTATTCTATTACATACAGCGCACTTTTGCCGCGCAAAAGAAAATTGAAGCCGAAGTAACTGCGGCTAATGTGGAATTAAGCCGGGTATTAGGCGAAAACGAATCGAAAAACTGGCTGCTAACCGGTACGCGGCTGCTTAATGAGCGGATGCAGGGGCAACAGGATGAAAAAGAGTTGGCCGGAAATATTTTAGGCAAGTTATGCAAATACACCAATGCCGCAACAGGTACTCTTTACTTGTACGATGAAACTTCTGAACAGCTGGTGTTATCGGCTATACATGCATTTCATGATCCGGACCAGGTAAAGAAGCACATCAAATTATCAGAAGGCGTTTTGGGCCAGGTGGCCAGCGATCATCAAACTAAACTGGTTAAAGGCAAGCTGAATGATAAACTGTCACTTACTACATCAGTTTTACAGGGCGAACTGGTAGAAAGCTTTATAGCACCTTTTTTTTACGACAAGAAATTAAAAGGCGTTATTGAGTTAGCATACAGCGGCCAGATGACTGATATATCGCGTGAATATGTTGCTGCGGTAAGTAATTATATCGGTATTGCTATAAATACTGCCCAGGCGCGTACCATTATGCAGGACCTGTTTGAAGAGGTACAGCAACAGGCCGAAGAACTGGAAGCACAGCAGGAAGAAATGCGTGTAACCAACGAAGAACTGATGACCAAAACAGATATGCTGCAGTCATCAGAAGAAGAGTTGAAGGCGCAGCAGGAAGAACTGCGGGCGATAAATGCCGAACTGGAAGAAAAAGCCAGCCTGCTTGAAGAAAAGAACCAGGCCATTGAGGAGGCCCGCGCCGCAATTAACCTTAAGGTTAAGGAACTGGAAACTACCGGCAAATATAAATCAGAGTTTTTAGCCAATATGAGCCACGAGCTGCGCACGCCGCTTAACAGTATATTGGTGCTGGCACGTATTTTAAAGGATAATAAGTACGAGAACCTTTCTGTAGACCAGATAAAATATGCCAGCGTTATATTTAATGCCGGTAACGATCTGCTCACGCTGATCAATGACATCCTCGATTTGTCGAAAATTGAATCGGGCAAGCTGGAAATGCAGAACGAGGATACCAAAGTGGCCGATATGTTAGGCGACATGGAAATGTTGTTTGCAGAAGTGGCCGCTAATAAAAAAATAACCTTTACCACCAACGTGGCCAATACGCCGGCCTATATATACACTGATAAATTAAGGGTTGAACAGGTGCTGAAAAACCTGCTTTCTAATGCGTTCAAGTTTACCTCCGAACATGGTACTATATCTATTACTGCAACTGCCGAAACGGGCACCCAAAAGATTAGTTTCCATGTAAAAGACTCGGGCATCGGTATCGCTTATGACAAGCAAAAGCAAATATTTGATGCCTTCCAGCAGGCAGATGGTTCAACCAGCCGTAAGTATGGCGGTACGGGTCTGGGCTTATCCATCAGCCGCGAACTTGCCTTCCTGCTGGGCGGTACCATATCGCTTACCAGCGAGCCGGGCCAGGGCAGCGAGTTTACGCTTACCATTCCGTTTAAAGCTAAAGTGGTTGTGAGTGAAGATGTTATTGCCACTGCCGAAACATTTATACCGCAGCATCAGCAGGTTTTAGCGCCGGCAAAAAGGGTTCCGGGCAGAAATACCGAGCCACGCGTGGTAATAGTAGAGGATGACAAGAACTTTGCCGATATACTTAAGGATTACGCCCGCGACCACGGTTACGAATCCACTGTAATTAACGAAGGCACCAACGCTGCACAGATCATCAAAGAAACTCAGCCTGATGCGGTGATACTGGATATTATGCTGCCGGGCAAGGATGGGTGGCAAATACTTAAAGAACTGAAACAGGATAGCGAAACCATGCATATCCCTGTTCACCTGATGTCTGCCGGTGATGCTGCAGCAAACCGTGTACGCCGCGAAGGTGCCATCAGCTTTATTAAAAAGCCGATAGATACCAACGCGCTCGACAAGCTGTTTAATGATATGATGCAGCAAAGCGGCTCTAAATTTAAACAGATACTGCTGGTGGAAGACCACCAGGCGCAAAGCCAGGCATTAAAAGATATGATGGAATCGCAGGGTATTACGGTAGACCAGGCTTTTGACGGCGAATCGGCTTTCAGGATGCTGAATGAGAGCGAATACCAGTGCGTGATACTGGATATTAACCTGCCCGATATATCCGGGCTAGACCTGTTGGATAAGATAAAGGCGGTTGAAAAATTCCTTGAACTGCCGGTGATTGTTAATACCGCAATGGAACTGGATAAAACCTCGGTTGCCAGGCTGATGCAGTATGCCAATGCCATGGTAATAAAAACCAGCAAATCATCCGACAGGCTGATAGATGAGGTTAACCTTTTCCTGAACAAAATAGCAGAAACCGCAGAGCCGGTTGATAATACATCAGCAAAAACAAAAACAACCTCAAAGGGCAAAGAAACCCTGAAAGGCCGGAAAGTGCTGATAGTGGATGATGATATGCGTAACATCTTCGCGCTGAGCAGCGCGCTGCAGAGTTATGATATGGTGGTTGAAATAGCCAGCGATGGTGAAGAGGCTTTGGCAAAACTGGAAGAAGTAACGGATGTGAATATTGTGCTGATGGATATTATGATGCCTAAAATGGATGGTTACGAGGCCACCCGCAATATCAGGAAGCAAAACAAATGGGCCAAGTTACCTGTAATAGCCTTAACAGCAAAAGCGATGAAGGACGACAGGGAAAAATGCATAGCGGCCGGCGCCAATGATTATATTACTAAACCGGTTGATATGGACAGGCTTATCGCTTTAATGCAGCTGTGGTTGGATAATTAACTATGAAAGGCCTTATAAGCGGTATAACATCTGAGCAGACAGACGAATTGGTGAACCTTGTAAAAGGCGCGCACGGTTTTGATTTTGGCGATTATAGCAAAGCATCGTTAAAAAGGCGGATAACCCGTATCATGCAGCTTAAAAAACTGGAGTTTTATGATCTGAAACACCGGCTGGTGAATGATGGAGAGTTCTTTCAGCATTTTTTGGAGGAAATAACGGTGAACGTAACAGAGATGTTTCGCGACCCTTCGTTTTACAAAGCCTTGTGTAACCAGGTAATTCCATACCTGTCCAGCTATCAGCATATAAAAATGTGGAGCGCGGGCTGCTCAACCGGGGAGGAAGTTTATTCGCTAGCCATATTAATGCACGAGTCGGGCATCAAAAAAAAATCCTTTATTTACGGTACCGACATTAATACCGAGGTTTTAAAGGAGTCGCGCAAGGGCATATACAGTTTTCGTAAAATAAAAAGCTATGCTGAAAACTACCAGTATACGGGTTTAAAAGGGTCTATAACAGATCATTTTACCATAATGTATGATGCAGCCACTATTCACAGCGAGCTAAAGCAAAATACCCTATTCTCTGTACATAACTTAGTGTCTGACGGTGTGTTTAATGAGTTTCAGTTTATAAGCTGCCGTAATGTGTTCATTTATTTTGAAAACCCTTTACAGGAAAGAATACTTGACCTATTTTATAACAGCCTTTCGCCGCATGGGTTTTTATGCCTCGGTTCAAAAGAGACAATCCGGTCCGAGGTTTTTCGTAAGAAGTTTAAAGTGGTGAACAGTAAGGAAAATATATACCAAAAAATTGCCTTTTAACCCCGACATATTGAAACGATGGCACGACACTGACATTTTGTTGTTAGGCGGTTCTGCGGGTTCATTTAAGCTGTTCTTTCAAATCGTAAAAAACATCTCGCCAACCATCAATAAAACGGTGATCATAATCATGCACCGGAAAAAGAATTTTTTTAGCGAAGTTGAAAAACTGTTTGGTGATCATTCTCGTATACGGTTAAAAGAGATCAGTGATAAAGATGTGTTGAACACTAACACGATATATATCGCACCCGCAAATTATCACACGTTAATTGAAAAAGGGGGATATTTTAGTTTAGATGTATCCGAGGCGATATGGTATTCAAAGCCATCTATTGATGTAACATTTGAAAGCGCTGCCGAGTTATACAAGGAGCGCTGTGCCGCCATATTATTTTCAGGTGCCAACCAGGACGGTGCAGAAGGATTATTAAAAGTAAGGGATAGTGGAGGACTCGCCATTGTTCAGGATCCGAAGGATGCTGAAATGACCGAGATGCCACAATCAGCCATAAATATTTACGCGGCCGAATACATTTTAAGTACTGATGACATTTTAGAGCTGATAAAAGCATAATTGCAGCAACTACCCATTACATGAAAAACACGACCCCTGTTAACATTCTTATTGTTGATGACAGAGAAGAAAACATCATTGCGTTAGAGGCATTGCTAACGCGTGATGATATACGGATGTACTCCACAACCTCACCAAATGATGCGCTTAAAATTGCCTGGGAAAACAATATTTCTATAGCCCTTGTGGATGTGCAAATGCCCGAAATGGATGGTTTTGAACTGGTGGAAATGCTGAAATCAAACCCACGTACCAGGGATATCATGGTGATTTTTGTTACCGCGATATCAAAGGAAGCAAAATATGCGGTGAAAGGTTTCGGTGCAGGCGCGGTTGATTACCTGTACAAACCGCTCGACCCGTATATCACCTCGGCAAAGGTTGATGCCTTTATACAATTAGCCCGTACCCAGGAAGATGTAAAGCAAAAGAACGAAGAGTTACAAGATTTTGCTACGGTAGTGCGTAACTCGGCCGATATTATTTGCGTGGTTAGCGCCCAGGACCTGAGCATACAAACCATTAATCCTGCCGTTGAAAAAATACTGGGTTATAAGGCCGAGGACCTGGTGGGGACCAGCATTATTGATAGGGTGATCGGAAAAAACAGGTCTTCGTTCCGCGAAAAATTAGGTGGTATTATAAAGGATAACCTCACTTTTTCGGTATTTGAGTTTGAGTTTGAAACGTTTAGCAAAACCATTATTTGGGCCGAGTGCCGGGTAGCTTATCGTAATAAAATCTTATTCGTCAACATCAACGACATCTCGCCGCAAAAAAGTTACGAGCAGCAGCTCATTAAATCAAAAGACGCAGCCGAGCAGGCCCGTAAAATTAAGGAAACATTTTTGGCCAACATGAGCCATGAGTTGCGCACGCCTATCATTGGCATTTTAGGTATAGCCGGTTTACTGCGCAAAACCGAAATGAACGAGCAGCAGTTAAACCTGCTTAATTTGCTGGAGGTTTCTTCACAGTCGTTATTAGGGGTAGTAAATGATGTGCTTGATATATCAAAGATAGAGGCCGGTAAACTAAGTATAGTACGTTCGGTAAATAACCTGCATGATATTATCCGGTCGGTTTTTGGCCTGCTGAAATTTAAGGCCGACGAAAAAAACATCGATTTCATATTGGATATGGACACCGATGTGCCTAAATACATAATGGTTGATTCGCTGCGCCTTAACCAGGTACTGATGAATTTGCTAAGCAATGCTATAAAATTTACCGACAGGGGTTTTGTAAAACTATCGGTAAAACCCATACAAAAGCACCGGGACAAGGTTAAACTGGAATTTTGCATACATGATAGCGGTATAGGCATTGCCAAGGCGCATCTTGCTAAGATATTTGATTCGTTTGAGCAGGCTGAAGATGATACTTCTATAAAATATGGCGGTACGGGGCTGGGGCTGGCTATCGTAAAAAAACTGGTTGAGTTAAAGGGCGGCGAAATTGACGTGAAAAGTAAAATAAACGAAGGAAGCGAATTCAGATTTGCCAACTGGTTTACACTGGCCGCCGAGCCAAAGGAAAAACCTTCGGCACCGGTAGATAAGCTGGCCCCGTTCATCAACGTAAGCGTACTCGTAGCCGAAGATAATGTGGTGAACCAGTTTATGATAACCAAGATATTAAAGGACTGGAATGTAGCTGTTGAAGTGATAGATAATGGCCGTAAGGTTATTGAGAAACTACAGCAGAATGATTACGACCTTGTATTAATGGATACCCATATGCCAGAAATGGATGGCTACCAGGCAGCCCGCGTAATACGGGTTGAAATGGACGAACCTAAGCGGAGTATACCTATTATTTCCCTGTCAGCAGCCACTTTAGATGCCGAAAAACACGAAGCTTTAGCCGCAGGTATGAACGATGTACTATCAAAGCCGTTTCAGCCATATCAGTTACACGAAAAGATGAGCAAGTGGTTAAACAGTAACCCAGTTAAAAAGCCAGTTTAGTTTGGCCGGTGCCGGCTACACGGGCTTCATGCTCCAGTAGCCATTGTTTGCGCCACAGGCCGCCGGCATAGCCGGTAAGGCTACCGTCCGACCCGATAACGCGGTGGCAGGGCACTACAACCCATAAATTATTTTTTCCATTGGCGGCTGCTATGGCACGTATAGCCAAAGGGTTTTTCATTTGGTTTGACAGCGCGGCATAACTCATCGTAATGCCGTAGGGAATCTGAAGCAAATGCCGCCAAACTTCCTGTTGAAACACGGTGCCATGCTGCTTTATCGGGAAATCAAATACTTTTCTGCTACCTGCAAAATATTCATCAAACTGTGTGGCTACGGTTTTTAACAGCGGTGTTTCCGGCTCAGTTTCCTCCAGTTCCTCGTCACGTATGGATATGGAAGCGATAAAGCCATCCTCTTCAATAATTCGGGCGATACCTACGGGGGTACGGTAATAATTCACAGGCATGAGGTAAAAATACAGTTTAGTGCGGAGAAGTTATATGTTAAATTTCCCTGTAAATCCTTAAATCAGGAAAATCAAGGTTAAGACCTTATATTTGCAACAATGCAACTCTACAAACAAACACTTAACCTCCTTAAAAAAGAGATATTACTTGAATGGCGTTCAAAATACGCCTTCAACGGGGTGTTGTTATACGTGGTTTCTACTGTGTTCATTTGCTATATCTCATTTAACCTTAACGGTGGTTTTAGCGGTACTGCAAGTTACCCGGTGGTATGGAATGTACTGTTCTGGATCATCATGTTATTTGCTTCGGTTAACGCTATTGCCAAAAGCTTTATGCAGGAAAACAGGAGCCGCTTGCTGTATTATTATTCCATAGCCAGTCCGCAGGCCATTATCCTGTCAAAAACTATTTATAATATATTGCTGATGAGTTTGCTCAGCATATTGGCCATCATTATTTATGCGCTGTTTTTTACCAATACCGTAGGCGATCCGCTTATCTACTTTTTGGCAGTTATAATGGGCAGCATCAGCTTTTCAACTGTATTTACCATGATATCGGCCATCGCCTCAAAAGCGGGCAACAACGGTACCTTGATGGCTATACTTAGCTTCCCGGTAATAATTCCGGTTATACTTATACTTATACGCTTCAGTAAAAATGCCATGGACGGGCTGGACCGTAGTTTGAGTTACGGCCATATAGGTGTACTGCTGGCTATAAATGCTATTGTTATCGCCACATCTTTACTACTCTTTCCTTATTTATGGCGCGATTGATATTTTGTGCAGGGCGGGGCGGGCGGGCCTTACTTACAGGCATCATATTGTTGTTTATTACTATTACGGCCTTTGCGCAAAATGGCACCATTACCGGCAAGGTAGTCAGCAAAGCAGGTAATATCCCGCTTGCAAAAGCCAGTGTTTTTTTAAGCAACGCCACTTTTGGTACTATTACCGAAAACGACGGTAGCTTCACCCTGCGCAATGTAAAACCCGGACAGTACCAGCTGGTAGTAACTAATGTAGGGTTTGAAGACCATGTGCAAACCGTAATGGTTAACGCAGATGTGTTGAGGCTGGACATTGAGTTGATGCCAAAAATCACCGAACTGCGCGCGGTAGTTATCACCACCAATGCCGACTGGAAAAAGAATTACGCGCAATTTAAAAAGGAGTTCATCGGCGAATCAGAGAACTCTAAAAAGTGCAAGGTGATAAACCCGCGGGTGCTTACGCTGGCCTATTACGGATCCAAACGTTTGCTGGAGGCTTATGCAGATGAGTTTTTGGTGGTAGAGAACAGGGCGCTGGGTTATAGGGTAAAGTACTTGGTTAATGATTTTAAAAGCGATAAAATATCCGGCATCATAGCGTACTAGGGAAAGGCGCTTTTTGAAGAGTTGCCCGGCAGCGCGTCGCAAAAAAAGAAATGGCGCGAAAAGCGCGATGCGGCCTACTACGGCTCGGCCCGGCACTTTTACAGGGCCTTGTATACCGGGAATATGGACAGCGAAGGTTTTGTAGTAAGAAGATTTAACCGCGAGCTGAACCCCGAAAGGCCGCCGGAATCTTTAGTGCAAAAGAAATTCAAACAGTTTAAAAATATGCCCGATTCAATTAATTACTGGGCGCGGTTGGCGGCGTTGCCCAAATATTATCACGAGAACCTGGTGCGCGAGCCATTAAAAACTTACGATATATTATTCAGGGTAGAACAACCGGGGGTATACGCGCTTGGGGCAGATAAATACCTGTATGTGATGTATACTAAAAAGCACGAGGAAACTAATTTTAAAGACCTGTACCGCCCGCTGGATATGGAAAATTTTGAAACAACGGTGATCACATTATTCAACCCCTACATATATTTTGATATGAACGGTACTGTTTTGGGCGATCCCCCGCTATATGAAGGCACCTGGTCAAAAGCCAAGCTGGCCGAATTACTGCCGGTTGATTATGTGCCGGGAGACTAATTTTTAGTTGATTAAGTTGGATCAAGTTGATTAGGTGAGTAGTTGGAAATAAACTTAATTAACTGCTGCATAAGCTGACTAATGGGAAAAATAGCTCAATCAACTACTCACCCAATCAACCTAATCAACTAATTACTACATTTGCCCTCACAAAAAACTATTATGAAGTTCATATACCAATCCTGGTGGAAGTATTTAGCTGTCGCGATCATATTATATACGCTGGTAGCCGGCTTTTTGCTGGATGTACCGCGTTTGTTTATCCTGCACGAAACCATACGGAATACTTACTTCCATGTACCCATGTGGATGGCCATGTTCACGGTATTTACCATTTCGGTTATTTACAGCATTAAATATTTAAGAACAGGCGACGAAAAGTTCGACCTGATTGCCGTAGAAAGCGCCAATGTAGGTGTGTTCTTCTTTGTATTGGGCTTAATAACCGGCATGATATGGGCCAAGTTTACCTGGGGCGAATACTGGAGCGGCGATCCGAAACAGGACAGCGCTGCCATAGCATTTCTGCTATACTGTGCTTATTTGGTGTTACGTAATGCTATCGATGAAGAACAAAAACGGGCAAAAATATCTGCTATCTATAATATTTTCGCCTTCCCGATAATGATCGTACTGATCATGGTACTGCCACGCATGAAAGATTCGTTACATCCCGGCAATGGGGGCAACCCGGCTTTTGGTAAGCTGGACATGGATAATATCATGCGCATGGTATTATACCCGGCCTTTATTGGCTGGAGTTTATTTGGCGCCTGGGTAGCCACCATACGCTACCGTATAAGACTGATAGAATACAAAAAGAATAGTATAAACTAACATGAAAAGACTTTTTACCCTTATAATCCTGCTGCTAACCTTTACCACAGTTTTTGCACAAAAAGGCAGCGATGTAGAAATGGCCGATGCCCTGCGCAAATCGGGCGGGATATACGTTGTCGTGTCAACGCTTACCATAGTTTTCATCGGTTTGGCCATTTATCTTTTTGCTATCGATAAAAGATTAAAAAAAATCGAAAACGAAAAGTAGTTCAAAAAATAAACCTAAGTTGTTTAAACATTGATTTGATTGTGTTGTTGTGTAGTGTAAGCTAAACACTATGTGTTTTTGCTATTTGCAGTTGTGGTAAAATTTATGCCATTTTGCGCAATATTAACTGATAATACACCTCATAAAAAATCCTATGGCTAATAATAACAACTTAGTTGGCGGCGACAATACCCATTTTTTTGGAGACGTTTGCAAGAACTTTGACTATGCCGCGCAATTTACCAAACACAATGCCGGCCTGCTTGATCAGATCAAATCATGTAACAGTGTTTACCGTTTTCGTTTCCCTATACGTAAAGCCGACGGCTTCGAGGTAATTGATGCCTGGCGGGTAGAACACTCGCAGCACCAAAGCCCCACCAAAGGCGGTATCCGCTACAGCGAAATGGTGAACGAAGACGAAGTGATGGCCCTTGCCGCGTTGATGACCTACAAATGTGCCATTGTAAATGTACCTTTCGGCGGGGCAAAAGGGGGCATTAAAATAAATCCTAAAAACTATACTGAACAGGAACTGGAAAATATTACCCGCCGCTACACGGTAGAGCTGGTTAAAAAGAATTTTATTGGCCCCAGCATTGACGTACCGGCACCCGACTATGGCTCGGGCGAGCGTGAAATGAGCTGGATAGCCGATACCTACGCCACCATGAACCCCGGCCAGCTGGATGCCATGGGCTGCGTAACCGGGAAACCGATAGCGTTGCAAGGTATACAGGGGCGCCGTGAAGCAACAGGAAGAGGCGTTGCCATTGCTGTACGCGAGTGTGTGGATGTAGCTGAGGATATGCAAAAACTTGGCCTTGGTGCAGGCTTATCAGGTAAAAGGATAATTGTACAGGGCCTGGGTAACGTAGGTTATTATACAGCTAAATTTTTAACAGAATTTGGTGGGACCATTGTTGGCTTATGCGAATTTGAAGGCGCGATATACAATGCCGATGGACTGGATGTGGAGGCTGTGTTCCAACACCGCAAAAATACCGGCTCCATATTAGGTTACCCGGGGGCTAAGGAATTTACCAACTCAGGCGAGGGCCTTGAACAACCCTGTGATATTTTAGTGCCTGCAGCGCTCGAAAACCAAATAACAGGCGACAATGCCGGCAGGATACAGGCTAAAGTTATAGCCGAAGGTGCCAACGGCCCAACTACACCCGAAGCAGAAGATATATTTTATGCCAAAGGCGGTATCATTATCCCCGATATGTATGCCAATGCCGGCGGTGTAACCGTTTCGTACTTCGAGTGGCTTAAAAACCTGTCGCACGTAGCATTTGGCCGCATCAACCGCAGGTTTGAAGAAAAGACCAACCTGAATATGGTTAATATGATTGAAAATATTACAGGTATATCCTTAACAACCGACCAGCGGTCGAGCTTAGTCAAAGGTGCTTCAGAACTGGAGTTGGTTAATTCCGGTTTGGAGGATACCATGATACGTTCGTACCACGAAATACGCGAAACTTACAAGAACACCGATAAAATAGATACGCTGCGCACTGCCGCGTTTGTTGGCGCTATCAATAAAATAGCAGGCTCGTACAAAACATTAGGCGTTTGGCCGTGATCTATTGATTTCAATTTAAACCACCGCGCGTCATTGCGAGGAACGAAGCAATCTCTGCATAAGCTGAGCCGTAAACAAGGCGGAATGTATAGTTCAGAGATTGCTTCGTTCCCCGCAAGGACGCTTTTTTATGATTAGACCGGGCAAACGATTTTTAAAGTCTTAATTCTTGATTCTCAACTCCTGGCTCTTCCTCAAGTAACAATAATGATTCTAAATAGCACATACGCCTAATAATAAAGGATATTAGTTACACGTTTTGTATTTTTGTAACCTGTAATTACAAGGAGTAAACCTCAGCATGAAAAAAAGTTCGATCTTCGGAATAGTTATTATAGCCATCGCTATCGCGGTGATCATTAGTACTTATTCAAGCGCAAGCACTTACGGTACGTTTAACGACGCTAAAAAAAGTGATAGTGAGTTACATGTAGTAGGTCATCTGAACAAGACAAAAGAACTGTTTTACGATGCTACTAAGGATGCTAACTATTTTTCGTTTTACATGAAAGATAACAAAGGGCAGGAGTGTAAGGTAGTGTTTGCCGGCACCAAACCACAGGATTTTGAACGTTCGGAACAAATAGTGCTTACCGGGCAAATGCGCGGTAACGAGTTTCATGCCTCCAAAATATTAATGAAATGCCCTTCAAAATACACCGAAGACAAATTGAATGTTACAGAGGTTAGCGCCAAAAAAAGCGCCAGTTTATAATTAGAATTCTTTAATGGATATAGCTTATCAAGGCGAACACCTGCTACCGGGAAAGTTAGGCCAGTTTTTTGTTGTCCTTGCATTGGGGGCTTCTCTTTTATCATTTATCAGTTACTATTTTGCTGCTAAAGAAGATATTCTCAAAAGTGATAATTCATGGCTGCGCCTTGGCCGTATAGGTTTTTGGGTAAACTCACTGTCTGTTTTGGGAATAGGTGCCTGCCTGTTCCATATTATTTACAATCACTATTTCGAGTATCATTACGCCTGGTCTTACACCTCGCGTTCATTACCGGTATATTATATCATTTCAGGTTTTTGGAACGGGCAGGAGGGTGGCTTCCTGTTGTGGACGTTCTGGCAGGCTGTTTTAGGTAACGTACTGATAAGGAGGTCCCGTTCGTGGGAAAGGCCGGTGATGACCACCGTAGCGCTTTCGCAGGTAATATTGGCCACTATGGTACTGGGTATCAATATTGGCAACATACACATTGGCAGCTCGCCATTCCTGTTGTTGCGCAATGCGTTGGAGGCCCCGATATTTTCCAATCCGGATTACCTGTCGTTCATTAAAGACGGCAAGGGTATGAACCCCTCGCTTCAAAATTACTGGATGGTGATACACCCGCCGACACTGTTCTTAGGCTTTGCATCGATGGTGGTGCCGTTTGCTTACGCGGTGGCTGGTTTATGGCAAAGACGTTATAAGGAGTGGGTACAACAGGCCATCCCTTATGCCTTGTTCGCTTGTATGATATTGGGAACAGGTGTCATCATGGGGGCTTTTTGGGCTTACGAATCACTGAACTTCGGTGGTTTTTGGGCCTGGGACCCGGTGGAGAATGCTTCTGTATTCCCCTGGCTGATGCTGGTAGCCGGTCTGCACGTGCTAATTGTGTTTAAAAACAGCGGCCATGCTTATTTTACCGCTACCTTTTTGGTGCTCACCAGCTTTGTGCTGGTATGGTACTCATCTTTTTTAGCACGTAGCGGCATACTGGGCGAGTCGTCAGTCCATGCTTTCACCGACCTGGGGATGTTTTGGCACCTGGTTATCGGTATATTGGTATTCATCATTATATCCGTTTACTTACTTATCTCCCGCTGGAGCGAAATGCCTATCAGCAAGAAAGATGAAGAAACCTATTCGCGCGAGTTTTGGATGTTTGTGGGTTCGATATTTTTAGCGCTCTCATGTTTTCAGCTGATCGCCTTTACCTCGGTACCGGTGTGGAACGCCATATTTGGCACCAAGTTAGCACCGCCTGCCGATCCGGTAAAATCGTATAACATCATCCAGTCGTGTTTTGCTATTGTGATCACCTTACTAAGCGGCTTTACCCAGTTTTTAAAATATAAAAAGACAGATATAACCAAATTCTTCATCACAACATTGGTTTATCTGGTGTTCGCAGGTTTGGTTACCGCGCTTGTGGCGTTTGTAACGGGGGTAAATAAGTTACAGCCGGTGTATATTCTGGTGCTGCTGTTCTCGGTATACTCGATAGTCGCCAACGGTAAGATACTGGCCGATTCATTTAAAGGGAAGTTCAAACTGGCCGGCTCGGCAGTAGCGCATATTGGCTTCGGCTTTTTATTGGCCGGCGCATTGATATCCGCGGGTACCAAAAAAGTAGTATCAGAAAACACTACCGGCGAGCAGTACAGCGCCGAATTTGCAAAAGAGGAGGACCCGAAAGAGAATATCCTGCTATACAAAAACGAGCCTGTAAAAATGGGAGATTACATGGTAACGTTTACCGGCGATACTACAGAGGGTTTAAGCCATTACTTTAATTTGCACTACAAAAGCATAGACAAAACCGGCAAGGTATCGGAAGAGTTTATTTTGAGGCCGAAGGTGATCAGCAACAATAATGGCGGCGGCATATCATCCGAGCCTGATACCAAGCATTACCTGCTGCACGATCTGTATACGCACATCACCATGACCAACGTATTAAACGCCGAACCGGAACCCGGTACGGAAGGCCATGACGAAGCTGGTGAGAACAAGGATTACGACCCGCCTGTTGCGCACGAAATTGCCATAGGTGATACTATCACATACCGCGAAGGATTTATAGTATTTAAAGGATTGAATAAACAGGCCAAAATACAAAGCATCACCCTGAAAGAAGGGGATGTGGCAGTAGGCGCGCAACTGGAAATAAATACCCACGGCAAAACCTATAACGCCGAGCCTGTTTACCTTATTAAGGGACGTAACGTGTTTGATTTTGCCAAAAAGGTAGAGGACGCGGGCCTAAAACTCCAGTTCTCGAAAATACTGCCGGATAAAGGCAAAATAGAGATCAATGTATTCCAGCAGCCCGAAAGCAAAAAGAAATTCATTGTACTGAAGGCTATAAGCTTCCCGTACATCAACTTCCTTTGGGCGGGTACCATTATTATGGTGATAGGCTTCCTGATGTCGATATTCAGAAGGAATAAGGAGTTGAAGGTTAAGTAGTGCACACGACAGGCTTACACAGGGAAAAGCTCAATGATGATGGTTTTACCATTATTGATGGTGTTTACTCTGCCGAAGAAATACAAGCTATTGTTTCCAGCATATCTGAAGTACAGGCAAATAATCTTAATTTTCGTAAAACAGCCGACCTTTTTGCTATCCGGCAGTTTTTTAAAGAGTTACCTCAACTATTTCCGCTTGTTTTTACGGATAAGTTGCGGTCAATTGTTGGCAGTCTGTTGGGCAAAGAATATTTCATTGTAAAATCTATTTACTTTGACAAGCCGGCAAACTCAAATTGGTTTGTGGCCTATCATCAGGACCTCACCATATCTGTAACTAACAAAATAGATTTACCGGGTTATGGCCCATGGACGGTTAAGCAAGGCCAGTTCGGTGTGCAGCCACCTGTTAAAACACTGGAAGATAATTACACCATTCGTGTTCACCTTGACGACACCAGCGAAGATAATGGCGCTTTAAAAGTTATTCCCACCTCGCACAAAAAAGGAATTTATCGTGCGGAAACGATTAACTGGACTGTTGAGCGTGAAGTAACCTGCAATGTAGATGCCGGCGGCATTATGATTATGAAACCATTGTTGCTGCATGCTTCAAGCCGTACGGTTAACGAGCAAAACAGGCGGGTGATACATGTGGAGTTTAGCAGGGTTAAGTTGCCGGAAGGGATTGGTTGGGCAGAGAAAATCAATTTAAAAGCTTAAATTGATTTATAATTTTAGTCGACATGCATTACGACCTTGATTTTACGACGTTTTATAATCAATTCTACATTAGCAGCGATGGCTCACAATTTATGTCTGCTGATTGGGATGATGAAGCCTACAATGACAGATTAGTTATTTATATTAATACACTCGTTGTTTTTACAGAAAGCTACGGTCACATTCAAGGTGAACTTGATATATTGGAGAGTGAAAATACTTCCATTGATTATAGTCTGTATGACCATATTGTAGAAGGCGGTATAAAAGTGAATTCCGGGATATTACAGTTTCTTGACTGCCCCAACTCATCGATTGAATTAACTATTAATTTAATTCCCGGTACATATCGTGTACGCATATATTTTTCAAACATGGCTGGTTACGATAGTGATGAAGAGGAAAGTAATGATCGAACTAAAATTGAAATATGGCCCAGTACCAGTATGGAAAGAAAAGTGTTAAAGCGATTTCTAAGATTATATTGAGTACCCATCAACACTACCAATTCATTACCTTTAACGCATGCGCATCACACTGATAGGATCGGGCAACGTAGCTACACATTTAGGGGCAGCATTTAAAAACGCAGGCCATAAGATTGTGCAGGTATACAGCCCCACTTTGCAAAATGCGGCGTTGCTGGCTTACCATATTAAAGCGGACGCCGTAGATAATATAGAAAAGATAGATCCTGACACAGATATTTTTATTATAGCCGTAAAAGATGACGCGATAAGGGGCATCGCCGAAAAATTGGCATCGCACCAAAAAATAATGGTGCATACATCGGGAGCTACCAACTTGGATGAAATCACAAAGTTTACAGCCAAAGCAGGCGTATTTTACCCCTTGCAAACCTTTAGCAAAACCCGGGAACTCGACTTTTTGGATGTGCCTTTATGTATAGAGGGTGCTGATGAAATTATAACGGCTACCTTAACAGAACTGGCGCAAACCATCAGCAATAAAGTATATCCCATCAATTCCGCGCAGCGAAAAATACTGCATTTGGCCGCGGTTTTTGCCTGTAATTTCCCTAATTACCTGTATAATGTTGCGCAGCAGCTTTTGGCAGCGCAGGATATTTCTTTTGATATAATACGACCGCTGATAGACGAAACGGCCCAAAAAGTACAGGAAAATTCCCCGGCAGACGTGCAAACAGGTCCTGCCGTGCGTAATGATGAAAAAACGATGGAAGCACACCTTCAATTGCTTCAGCATCAGCCCGAATTACAGCAACTATATGCGCTGCTAAGTCAGGGCATTATCAAAATGGACAAAACGGGTAGTTAAACCTGCTAATTTTGTTACTTTTGCCGAAATGAATATTTTTAAGGTAACAATCAACTTTGAAGAAAAAGGGCACGAAACAGTTGAATTGCCGATAGCCGAAGGTGAGTCTGTATTGGATGTTTGCCTGGAAAATGGTATCGAATTGCAGCACAATTGCGGCGGTGTGTGCGGTTGCAGTACCTGCCACATCTACGTTAATAAGGGCGAGGATAACATCCAGGAAATATCCGATAAGGAAGAGGACTTTATTGACAGGGCGGTTAACCCGCGCATCAGTTCGCGCCTGGGTTGCCAATGTGTAATAATCGATGGCGATATCGAAGTTACGCTGCCTAACCAGTCACAGTTTTTAGGACATTAAACCATCATACCAGATCAAACCATGACAGACGATAAATTTGCCTTACCTATATACTGGAACGACCACGAAGATATTGCCATGGGGCTTTACGAAAAGTTTGGCGACGATTTTAACGAAGGTAAAATATACCGTATCCGCTTTACCGACCTGCTGGAGTGGGTTTTGTCGCTGCCTGATTTTAAAGGTACGCGCGAGCAGTCGACCGAAGGGCATTTGGAGCAGATACAGTCGGCTTGGGTTTACGAATGGCGCGATAATCAATAGTTTCAGTTTGCAGTTTTTGATTCGCAGGTTGCTGTAATTGACTGATGAGTTTGTAAGAAATGTTAATTAAATTTGTATTATGGAAAGTATTTTAATTACACCTAAAACAAAGATAGAGGCTAAACTTATTTCCGACTTGCTCGAAAAAATGAACATCACTTCAAAAATTTTATCGGAAGAAGAGAAAGAAGATATGGGTTTAGTGATGATGATGAAAGAGGTTGACCGTGACGAAAAAGTATCCCGTGAAGACGTGATGAGTAAGCTTAAAGCATGAAAACGGAGTTTAACGCTCGTTTTTTAAAGGATATTGATAAATTAAAGCAGAAGTCTGTAAAGCAAGACGTCATTGCTATTATCGAGCATATCGAATTAACCGTAAACATTACCGAAATAAATAACCTGAAAAAACTCAAAGGCTACAAAATTGCCTATCGTATTCGCAGTGGCGACTATAGAATTGGTTTATTTATTGAGAATGACATTGTAGAATTTATCCGGATATCGCATCGAAAAGATATTTATAAGGTTTTCCCATAATCACATCGTAGTATTCACAATAAAATCAGTGTAATCCAAACAAAAAATGGAATCCTTTTTAAACAAGCTTAACGATATAACCACCTTTGTTTTTGATGTGGACGGCGTGCTGACGAACGGTTCGGTATTTGTTTCGGAAACGGGCAAGCAAAGCCGTAATTTTAATATTAAGGATGGTTATGCCATGCAACTGGCTGTAAAGTGCGGGTACAATGTTGTGGCCATATCAGGGAGCCGATCAAAAAGTGCTATTTACCGTTTAAACAGTTTAGGCGTAACAGATGTACTGGTTGGTGCCCGCAATAAAGCAGAAAAATTTAAACTCTACCTGGAAGAAAAGCACCTGAAAGCAACCAATGTGTTATACATGGGCGATGATATTCCCGATTTAGGGGCGATACAAATTGCCGGTTTGCCGGTTTGCCCGGCTGATGCTGCAGAAGAGATAAAAGCTGTATGCGACTATGTCTCGCCATTAAACGGTGGTTGTGGCTGCGCACGTGATGTGATAGAAAAAGTGCTTAAAGTGCAGGGCAAATGGATGAGCGCCGAAGCATATAACTGGTAGGCATTTAGTTCGCGGTTCATGGATCATAGTTCATGGCCGAAATGGAGCTACTATTAACTATGAACCATTAACTATGAATTGAGCACATGAAAACACTTCCTCAAATAATTCTCGCATCGAAATCGCCCCGCAGGCAGGAGCTGCTGCGTTTGATGGATATTGATTTCCGGATAGTGTTAAAGGAGGTGGATGAAAGCTATCCCGATGGCTTAACACCCGAAGAAATAGCCATTTATGTAGCCAGCAAAAAAGCGGAAGCATTTGACGAGGAAATAGGGGACGAGATAGTACTTACCGCCGATACCATTGTAGCTATTGACGGCCTGATACTGGGCAAACCCGAAACACCCGAACATGCGGTAGAGATGCTAAAATTACTGTCGGGCAAGGTGCACAAAGTAGTAACCGGCGTTTGCCTGCTGCACAAAGGCCAGTACAATAAATTTCATGATGTATCCGAAGTGTTTTTTCGCAAGCTGCCGGATGCCGAGATACAGGATTATGTAGACCGCTACAAACCCATGGACAAGGCCGGCTCATATGGCATACAGGAGCGCATCGGCCTTATCGGGATTGAACGCATAAACGGATCGTACACCAACGTAGTAGGCCTGCCTACCGAGAAATTGTACCAGCAGTTGATGCGGCTAGCTTAACATATCCGCCAAAACCCCTTCTTTTAACGAACTGGTTGACATCACTACAGTTTCTACCCCTAACTTATTCATCACAAAACGGGTAATAAGCGAGGCTACCACAATCATATCAACCCTGATAGGTATAATGCCTTCGTGCCCGGCGCGATCAGTGTGCGACGAAGTTACCAGCCAGTCGGTTACGGCTACCAGGTCGTTATAATCAAATTTATATTTTGTGGTTTTTTCAATGTCGAAGGGACGGCCCTTATCCAGTTCAACTACTTCGGCAAGTGTTTCAAATGAACCGGAGGAACCAATAAGCTGCGCTATCTGTAACCCGGATATCGCTTCAAATAATTCTGTAAGGTGACTTTCGAGGTACTTGTTTAAATCGTCTACAGCCTTATTGGGGATCGGGTCGACCTGGTGAAATTTATCCATTAGCCTTGCCGCGCCTATTTCAAAGCTTCGCTTGTAAAGTATCTCCTCATTATTCCCCACAATAAATTCTACGCTCCCGCCGCCAATATCTAATATAAGCGAGTTAGCAGCCGATAGGCAGCCCGATGCCTTAATCCCTTTATAAATAAATTCCGCTTCGCTGTCGCCGTCAATAATTTCAATTTTTATACCTGTAGCCTGCTCCACCTCATTGATAAAATCCTTCCCGTTTGCCGCACTACGTAAAGCAGAAGTAGCCATCGCACGCACCGCAGATACATTTTGGGCAGCTATCTGGTGCTGAAAATCCTGCATGGTGTCAATGCCGCGTTTGTAGGCTTCGGGCAGTATAAGGCCCTTGTTAATGCCGCCTTCGCCCAGTTTAACCCCTATATGCTGATGAACAAGAGTATTGTAGTGGCCTGTGCTGCCCTCGGCAATTAATAAATGAAAAGTATTTGTGCCGAGGTCCATTACGGCTACCCGTGCTTGCGTGGAGGGGTTGGTGTTGGTCATATTACTAATAAACCTTTGTTTCAGTAAAAAAGTTTAAGAAGTTAGTAAATATAAAAATGGCCCGAGATAAAATCCCGGGCCTATAGCTTTTAGTTTCAACTCAGCCCTTACTCAAAATATTCCTTCATCCGTTCAAAAAAGCTTTTCTCATTTTTACCGGGATTAGGCTTAAAGTTTGGTGAGCTTTGCAGTTTTTCTAATATCTCGCGTTCCTCGCGACTCAAAGCTTTTGGCGTCCATATATTGATGTGCACCAACTGGTCGCCGCGGTGATATGAGTTTACTTCGGGTACGCCTTTGCCTTTAAGGCGCAGTATTTTCCCACCTTGGGTGCCTGGCTCCAGTTTTATTTTGGCTTTTCCGTCAATAGTAGGCACTTCAACGCTGGTGCCTAACGCCGCGTCAACAAAGTTTACATGCAGATCATATATTATGTTATTGCCATCGCGTTTCAGGGTTTCGTGCGGCAATTCTTCTATAAGTATAATTAAGTCGCCGGGCATACCGCCGCGCGGGGCTGCATTGCCTTTGCCGCTCATACTTAATTGCATGCCTTCGCTAACACCTGCAGGAACATTTATAGTAATGGTTTCTTCGCCGCGTACAACTCCGTCGCCATGGCATACGGTACACTTTGAAGTAATGACAGAGCCTTCGCCGTTACAGGTAGGGCAGGTGCTGGTGGTTTGCATCTGGCCCAATATAGTATTGGTTACCCTACGCACCGCACCCTGACCGCCGCAAGTTTTACAGGTTTGAAAAGATGATTTATCCTTCGCACCGCTGCCGTCGCAGGTTTTGCAAACTACCTGCTTGTTTACTTTTATTTTCTTCTCGGCACCGTTGGCAATTTCTTCCAGCGTTAATTTTACCTTGATGCGCAGGTTACTGCCACGCGCAACACGGCGGCCACCGCCGCTGCTTTGCCTGCCGCCACCGCCAAAGAAACCTTCGAACGGGCTGCCACCACCAAAGATATCACCAAACTGGCTGAATATGTCTTCCATGTTCATTCCGCCGCCGCCATAGCCACCGCCACCGTTAGGCGATTGCGCGTTGGCCGAGTGTCCAAACTGGTTATACCGCTGGCGTTTCTCAGGGTTGCTTAATACCTCGTAGGCTTCGGCAGCTTCCTTAAATTTTTCTTCGGCCGCTTTATCGCCCTCGTTTTTATCGGGGTGATACTTGATGGCCATTTTGCGGTAAGCTTTCTTTATCTCGTCGGCATCGGCACCTTTGGCAACTCCCAGTACGTCATAGTAATCTCTTTTAGACATATTTTTATTTAGTGAGTTATTGATTTAGTGATTAATTCAAGAACTAAATCAATAATATATTTTACGTGAAAGAATTTAAGAGGGTCAACGATGAAACAATCAATCATTCACCCCATCACTCATTCACTAAATTAATTAAGCTCCAACTATTACCTTAGCAAAGCGCACTACCTTGTCGCCCAGGTAATAGCCTTTTTCCATTTGATCAACTACTTTGCCTTTCAGTTCATCGCTTGGGGCAGGTATGTTGGTAATGGCTTCGTGCAGGTCGGCATCAAAAGGTTCGCCAAGGGCTTCCATCGGTTTAAGGCCTTTTTGCTCCAGTATATTATGTAATTTACTGTATATCAATTCTACGCCGGCTTTAACTGCAACAACGTCGGTAGCCTGGTCCATAGATTTAAAGGCGCGCTCAAAATCGTCAAGTACAGGCAACAGCGATACGATCACCTCTTTACCGGCAGTTTGTAGTAATTCTACACGCTCTTTTTGGGTGCGTCGCCTAAAGTTATCAAATTCGGCATACAGGCGCAAGTATTTATCATTGGCCTGCGATAGCTCTTCTTTCAGTTTTTCTTCAGCAGTTGGTCCTTCGGCTATTTCTGAAGTTTCTTGTTGTTGTTGTTCCTGTTCTTCAACAGGGGTATTTTCATTTTGCACGTCAGTTAAATTTTCAGGTGTTTCCTTCTTTTTTTTCTTCAGCATATCGTTAAATTTCATAGCTATTAGTGCCAATCAAGTACCTTGCCATAGTGGGAAAGCCGACAAGGTGACAGTAGCATTTAGATTTTTGGGAATTGATGACAGTTTTTGAATAGCAGCGGTGGCAGTTGCGGTGGCAGTTTTATTTTTAATTGTAGTAGCAGAAGCAGTTATTTTTAAGTTGCTTTATTGACTGCAACTGCTACCGCCACTGCTACTAAAATATCCTGCTATAAAAAGCTACCCAATAGTAACATCCTCCAGCACTTTGCCATTTTCGCATTTGATAATGCGCGATGGGAATGTACGGATGATATGGTAATCGTGGGTGGCCATTAATATGGCAGTGCCTAATTGGGTGCCTATCTGCTTTAAAAGGGTTACTATCTCTTCAGAAGTATCCGGGTCGAGGTTGCCAGTTGGCTCGTCGGCCAGTATGATCTCGGGGTCGTTTAGCAGGGCGCGGGCTATTACCACCCTTTGCTGCTCACCGCCAGATAGTTCATGCGGCATTTTTTTTAATTTTGATCGCAGGCCAACTTTCTCCAATACATCCAGTGTACGCTCGTTTATCAGTTTTGCGTCTTTCCAGCCGGTGGCGCGCATCACAAAATGCAGGTTTTGCTCTACAGTACGGTCGGTAAGCAATTGAAAATCCTGGAATACGATGCCCAGTTTGCGGCGCAAGAAGGGCACATCGCTGCCGGATAGCTTGTTCAGGTCGTACCCGCAGGCATGGCCGCTGCCGCTGTTGATGTGCAGGTCGCCGTAAATTACTTTTAGTAAACTACTTTTGCCCGAGCCGGTCTGGCCAATCAGCCACACAAAATCGCCCTTGTCAATATGCAGGTCGACGTTTGATAATACCAGGTGTTTCTGCTGAAAAATATCTACACCGCTTAGTTTTATAATAGAGTTTCCTATCATCGTTTTTAATCCAGGTCTAATTTTAATATCTGCCCGAAGGGGAGGTCTTTAATAATATTCATAATGTACTCAGCCTTGTCGGTAAGCCCCACCTTATCCAACGACTTGTCGGGCCTGTCAACCCTAAAATAAGCCAGCAGGGTAAACTTATCATCCCTTAGCTGTACATAATCAGGTATTTTGGCAACGCCTTTTACTTTTATAATATACATGTTAGTTCATGGTTCATTGTTGATAGTTCATAGCAAAGTCTGAAATCCCGGCTATCAACCATGAACCATTAACCATGAACCAAAACAGTGAACTGTTTTCCCAAAGGTATCGTTATTTTAAAGATCAGCCAAAAATTTCATCGTATCAATACCATCGGCATAATCGGCCAGTTCGGGCTGCTGGCTTTTGCCGAAACCTACCACCTGCGCACTAACTTTTAATGGTAACGAACTTACCACACATTGAATCTTTTCGCTTTGTGTGTTGATGATATTTGCTGCAGATGCCGGATCGCTGTAATATTCAAAAAATAACACGGCAAGGGGCGAGGCCAGCCTTTCATCTTCCTTTACCAATAAAAAGCCGTTATCCAAATGCTTTTCTCCGTTCACCAGGTAAACTGATTTGTTATAATCGTAGTTGTTATTGTATTTGTGGTGATTGATGATTTGGTTATAAGGTTCTATCGCCTCAAAAAATGGGACAAAGTTATAACCTTCCGGCACCAGTAGTTTAGATACATTGCGGCAACCCAGGCCATAATAATCAAATAGGTCGTGGCCCAATTCAAATAGTTGTGCGGTTGTTTCTTCGCCTGTGAGTAGCGCAAGGCTGTTCCGGTTTTTGCGGATGATATGCGGCACCTTGCCAAAATAATACTCAAAATATCGTGATGAATTATCGCTGCCGGTGGCTATAACCGCGTCGAAGTGTTGCAGCCTTTCCACAAAAGTGAAGCGGCCATCAAAGGTCTTATCGATGTTAACCAGCTTATGCAAAATATACTTGATCAGCCTGCTATCCTGCGACGAAGCCTTTATCAGCGCATGATTGCCCGTTATCAACACACATAAAATATCATGAAAACCAACCAACGGGATGTTGCCGGCCAGTATCAGCCCGACGTTTTTAGGAGTATCGTTTGAGCCGAGAGTATAACGCGCTACCAATTTGGTCAAATCAAAGCTGTTCAGGTTTTCGGCAATGGCTGATATAGCTGCCGAAACGCTTTCGGGTGTGAACCAGGCATTGTACAGTTTCTCTGTGTCTATCAGCTCTTTTAGCTCGCTATCAGGATTGCGCAGGTGTTCGCCAAGTATCGAAAATGAAGTTATTAATGTGTTTGGAATGTAATTTGACATATAAAATGATTACCGGGGTAAACCCTGAAAGTGTTTTTTTGTTATATTTGCAGCAAAAGTAACAGGCAAAGTTAATTTAGATTATAACATAATATAAAATATGGCGATTAAAATCACCGATGAATGCATAAACTGCGGGGCCTGCGAACCAGAATGCCCTAATAATGCTATTTATGATGCAGGTGCCGCTTGGCGTTTCTCTGATGGTACAGGTTTAAAGGGTGTTATCGATTTTGGCGATGGCAATACACTTAATGCCGAAGAAACACAGGCCGCTCTGTCTGACGATATATACTACATAGTTCCTGATAAATGTACCGAGTGTGTTGGTTTTCACGACGAACCACAGTGTGCTGCTGTATGCCCTGTTGATTGCTGCGTAGATGACGAAGACATCCGCGAGACAGAAGAGGAATTACTGGCCAAAAAGGAATGGTTGCATTTGGGCGAATAACCCAAAATTGCTTTAAAATATTAAAGGGATAACGGTTTCGTTATCCCTTTTTTGTTGGTTATAAATATATTTCCATCTTCACATCAGCCCGCTTGTAAGGCGTGTTGCCTACAGGAATATCCTTAAATCCATATTTGCGGTAAATATTAAGGGCAGGGGCCAGTTTGCTGTTTGAGCCGAGCCATAGGCGTTTTGTTCTGAGCTCTTTAGCAATTACAAAAACAGCATCAACCAATGCCTGGCCGACTTTGCGACCCTGGTAGCGCGGACTAACACCCATTTTTGCCAGTTCAAATTCATCTTTGCCGGTCTTTATCATAGCGCAGGTACCGGCTATTTCGCCATCAACTTCGGCAAAAATAACGCGGCCACCATCTTTTAGTATGTGCTCTTCCGGGTGGTCAAGCTGCTCCAGATCATGCGCCTCAACTGTGAAGTAGGTGTTTATCCACTCTATATTTAACGATTTGAAGTACTTAGCCAATCTCGGTTCGTACTCCAATATCTTTATTTCAGATTGTCCGCCGGGTATAAACATCTCTTTAAAGCGCTGGTAATAGTTCTTTTCGTTCAGTTGTTCTTCCGTTTCGGCAACAGCTGTTAACAAATTGTTCTGCTGGTTTTCAAACAGTGATTTATTCAGGCTGGTTATCTTAGCCCATACGTGTTCAAATTTGGGTAACGATTCCTTACCCTTTACAGATAAACGGAGTATTCGCTTACGACTGTCAGTTTTCGATTTTATGGACTCTATATAGCCCAACGCTTCTAACTCCCGCGCTAAATGAATTACGCCCGGGTGGGTAAGGGCAAGTTCATCAGCAATTTCGGTTATGCCAATTTCGCCACGGCGGCTGATTAAATAATAAAGTGTAAAATACTTTGGTTCGAAGGTTAATTCTTCATCCTTGTATATCTGTGCCACATCTTTGGCAAAGGTATCATAAAGCCGTTTTAATCTTGAGCCTATCGCAAGTTCCTGCAGATCATCAATAATTGACATATATTAATGTATTTAATTACGTAAGTACTTACAAATATATTTATCTTTTTATTTAATTTTAAATGTTTTTATAAAAAATATGGAATACGGAATATGTAACCTTGCTATAGCCCCCCTGCGTGCCGAACCCAACGAACGCGCTGAACAAACAACTCAAATGTTGTTTGGCGAGGCCTTTGAGATATTGGAGTGGCAGGAAAACTGGGTGAAAATAACCACCGCCTACGATAACTATACCGGCTGGATTGGGCGAATGTTGTTCGTGCTGACCGATAAGGAAACTTACGACCATATTAAACAAACACCGCCGGCCATAACTAACAGCCCGGTGTCTTGGGTTTTTAAAAAGTCGGATATGAGTTTGCTGTATTTGCCGTTTGGCAGTTCGCTGCCATACCTGCAGGGGACTGAATGCCGTATTAACGACGAAACCTACCTTGTACCAGAAATTGACGACGAGGAAGAGCGGGAAAGCATCACCGAAACAGCCATGCAGTTTATGAACGCGCCATACCTGTGGGGCGGGCGTACTCATTTCGGTATAGACTGTTCGGGCCTTACACAGGCTGTATTAAAGTGGCACGGTATAAAAATAGACCGCGATGCCAGCCAGCAGGCAAGGCAAGGAGTGTTAGTAGATAATCTACATGATGCGCAGGAAGGCGACCTTGCCTTTTTCGAAAACAAGGATGGTAAGATAACCCATGTAGGCATTATGCTGGATAACGAGAACATCATTCACGCATCCGGGAAGGTTAAAATAAATACGATAGATGAGGAAGGTATCTATTCGGATGAGTTAGGGCATTACACCCATAAATTTAACAGTCTTAAAAGGTTCGTTTAAAAGCCGATATTCCAAACAATAACGCGTTTATCATCGCTTACGGAAATCAGTTGGTTACCGTTCCAGGCCAGTTTGTTGATGGATAGCACATGCCCGGCATGGCCCTTTTCGCGGCTGATAGCTTTCCGTAGTTTAAAATTGTGTGCATCCCATATTTTAATGCTTTTATCCATACTCGCGGTAGCAAAATAGGGTTGTGTAGGGTGGAAGGCGATATGATTAACAGCAAACAAATGCGCGGGAATGTTTTGAAGTAGTGAATATTCAATGGTATCCCATATTTTTACCTGCGCATCGCGGGCACCCGAAACCAAATAATCGCCATTGGGCGAATAAGCCAGGGAGAATACTGACATGGTATGTCCTTGTAAAGTGTTTATGTAGCCATAATCTTCCAGGTCATATACCCTGATGCTGTTATCGCGGCAGCCAAAAGCAACATGTTTTTTTTGTGGCGATACGGCGATCGAACGCACCGTATCATGCGATACCTGTATGGTGTGCAGCGATTGTAGCGTGTCAAGGCTCCAAACAGATACAGTACCATCCTCTGATGCCACGAGCAGTTCATTTTTAGCTATAACCGGCTTAATATCAAATATAGGCTTGGTGTGATGCTTTAAAGGGGATATAACTTTTTGCTGTGTAAAATCAAAAACGGCCACATCGCCGGTACGTAAACCTGCAAACAGGTAGGGGAAGCCCTCGGGGCAGTTAAGCGCATAAACAGAAGCCGGTACGGGAAAAATTACTTTAATGAAAGAGAGATCTTCGAGGCTCCATTCAACAACGCCCTTGTCATTGCCGCCGGTAAACAATATCCCCGGTTTCTGCGAAAGCTCCGCAGTAAATATGGGGTTGCTGTGCCCGGTTAATTCGATTAGCTTTTCTGCGGTTACCATTTTAGTTCATAGTTCATAGTTGATGGTTCATGGTAGCTCGTTTTCGGTTAGCCTGATTTTCGGCTATGAACTATGAACACTCAACCATGAACTATTTATGCCTCTCTTCTAAATTTTTCGCAATTGTATCAAGTGTAACGCCTTTCTCGCGAAGCAAAACTAACAAGTGAAACACCAGGTCTGACGCTTCATTTATTAAGTCCGTTTCAGTTTCGGCAAGAGCAGCAATAACTGTTTCAACGGCTTCTTCACCAACTTTTTGACTTATCTTATTTAAACCTTTAGTACGCAATTTATTAACGTACGAACTTTCTGTCGGATTGGTATAACGGTCGTCAATAATGCGCTCTAACTCTGATATAAAGTTGCGGTTATATTCGGTTTTAAAACAGCTGCGGTCGCCGGTGTGACAGGTGGGGCCGTCGGCTTTTACCTTTATCAGCAGGGTATCATTATCGCAATCCAGTTTAATATCTTTTACGTGTAAAAAGTTGTTGCTGGTTTCGCCTTTGGTCCACAGGCGGTTTTTAGTGCGTGAGAAAAAGGTTACGATGTTTTCCTGCAGGGTTTTATCGTAGGCCTCCCGGTTCATGTAACCCAGCATCAGCACTTCAAGGGTTTGCTCGTCCTGTATAACTACGGGTACTAAACCATTTGTTTTGTCGAAATCGATATTCATCTGTTTATATGTCTGTTGCCGGTGCGGACATCAGCAACGGGTTGTAAAAAAATGACGGTTAAGGTCAATCCACTATCCTTACCTCTATATTATTCTCTTTTAAAATTCTCTTCAAATCAGGTATCAGTATATCTCCGTAATGAAAAACCGAAGCTGCCAGCGCGGCATCTACATTGGTTTTTTCAAATACATCCACAAAATGCTGCACAGACCCTGCCCCGCCCGAAGCTATCACCGGGATATGCACGGCATCGTTCACCGTCTTTAAAAAGCCATTGTCAAAGCCTGCCTTAGTGCCGTCATGGTCCATCGAAGTAAGTAGTATTTCACCTGCGCCACGGCTTTCGGCTTCCAGTATCCACTCCAGGGTTTCCCTTTCGGTAGGTAAACGGCCACCGTTCAAATGTACAATGTTTTTACCGTCAATACTGCGTGTGTCAACAGCTATCACCACAAACTGAACACCGAAGGCCTTAGCCAGTTCGTCAATAAGCGCGGGGTTGCGCACCGCGGCAGAGTTGATGGATATTTTATCAGCTCCCGCATTTAGTAAAGCATCAGCATCTGCTATCTGGGTAATGCCGCCGCCTATAGTAAAAGGGATGTTTATCTGCCTTGCAACTGATTTAACCAGTTCCACCATTGTTTTACGGCGCTCCACGGTAGCGGTGATGTCTAAAAACACCAGTTCATCAGCGCCCTGGCGTGAGTAATTCCAGGCCAGTTCAACCGGGTCGCCCGCATCACGCAGGTCAACAAAGTTCACACCTTTTACGGTGCGGCCGTCCTTTACATCTAAACAGGGGATAATACGTTTCGATAACCCCCCCCGCCCCCTGAAGGGGGAGCTAATATGCTTGTTGATTGTTTCCAATACTTTTTCTAAATGGTATAGTACATCATTATTATTAAATCTTAAAACCCTTAGTCCTTCGCTTTCAAGATAAGCCTGTTTCTCAATATCATTTTTTAAAATTTCAGGAAGCAAATGAATACTGCCATCTACTTCGATAACGAGTTTGTGTTGATGGCAATAAAAGTCTGCAATGTAATTGCCTAAAGGGTGCTGACTTCTAAATTTGGCGTCAATATTTGACTTTAATGCTCCCAGCAAAAGATGTTCTGTTGGAGTTAAATTATATCTTAAAGCTTTAGCGTTAATAAACGTTTCAACATTAGCTCCCAAAAACAGTTTTTTTTTCAAAGCAGTATTAAAAAGCTCCCCCTTCAGGGGGCTGGGGGGTTATATCGACATCAAGGCTTCCAAATTCCAGTTTTTCACATCTTCAACAGAGATGTGCCCTTCGTAGATGGCTTTGCCTACTACGCACGACTCCACTTTTAAATGGCTTAGCTTTTCGATATCATCCATAGAGCTTACACCGCCAGAAGCGATGAGTTTTATGAATGGCGAATGGTCAAGCAGCTTTTCGTATAGTTCAATACCCGCCCCGCCCAATTTGCCGTCTTTGTTGATATCAGTACATAAAAAGCGGAAGAAACCCAGTGCCAGGCACCTGTCCACATAATCCATCAGTTTGATAGGGGAGCTTTCCATCCAGCCTGAATATTTTATCACCTCGTCCAGCACGTCAATGGCTATAACCACCTGGTCCGAACATCTATCACGGCCGCAAATGGTTTTGGCCAGATCAGGCAAAAACATAGGGTTTGTAAGTGCCTGGGTGCCCACAATAACCCGGTGAACACCTGCATCTATCAGTTCTTTTACTTTATCAATACTGCGGATACCGCCACCATACTGCACCTGCATATCTGTTTTGCGTATCACATCAAACAGGTATTGCTGGTTGGAGAAGTCATTTTTTGCACCATTAAGATCAATAATGTGGATGAAGTTTGTGCCGTTCGACTGATACTTCTCAATCATTTCTTCCAGTGAAACATCGTATTCGGTAACCTGCTCATAGTCGCCTTCGCGCAGGCGGACAACTTTTTTGTTCAGGATATCAATAGCGGGAATAATGTACATGCCTTGTTATATTTGTGAAAAATTAATTAATAGGGTCTCACCGTAAGTGCCCGATTTTTCCGGGTGAAATTGCACACCGTAGAAATTATCAAGCCAAATTGATGCCGAAAACTTGTTATTGTAAGTTGTTGACGACAAAGTATATGCAGTATTGTATTCAATAAAGTATGAATGTACAAAGTAAAAGTGTGAACCGGCAGGGATATTTGCAAAAAGTTTATTGTCCTTTTCGGCATAAACCCGGTTCCAGCCTGTATGAGGCACCTTGTACTCGTTACTGTCTTTAAAGCGCAAAGTTTTTACCGGGACGATGTTTAGCAGGTCGGCATTGCCTTCTTCCGAATAGGAGGTAAGCAACTGCATGCCCACACAAATGCCCAATACAGGCTTGTTAAGCGACTTTATTTTAGGCACTAAACCGGTATTGATCAACTTATCCATAGCTGCGCCCGCATGGCCCACCCCCGGAATGATATAACGGTCGAACTGTTCAAAATCAGCTTCAGTATGTACCATTCCGTAGGCAATACCCAACCGTTCAAGTGTTGCTGTAAGCGAGAATATGTTGCCGGCGCCGTATCTTATTATTCCTACCATTTTTTTAATTGGATTCAAGAATTAAGAATCAAGAGTTAAGATATTTCTTTCCCTTCTTCTTGATTCTTGCATCTTAACTCTTGATTCTGAGCCTATAAAACACCCTTTGTACTCGGTAAAACCATGTTATTTACGTCTCTTTTTACGGCCATTTTTATGGCTTTGGCAAAGGCTTTAAATATAGCTTCTATTTTATGATGTTCGTTATCACCTTCGGCTTTTATATTCAGGTTGCATTTTGCGGCATCGCTGAATGATTTGAAGAAATGGTAAAACATTTCTGTTGGTACATCACCCACCTTTTCGCGTTTAAATTCGGCATCCCAAACTATCCAGTTGCGCCCGCCAAAATCAATGGCTACCTGTGCCAGGCAATCATCCATCGGCAGGCAAAAACCGTAGCGCTCAATGCCTTTTTTGTTCCCTAAAGCTTCCGCAAAAACCTCGCCTAAAGCTATGCCAGTGTCCTCAATGGTGTGGTGTTCGTCAATATGGAGGTCGCCTTTAGCAATAACTTCCAAACCTAAACTTCCGTGACGTGCTATCTGGTCAAGCATATGGTCGAAAAAATGCAGGCCGGTTTCTACTTTAGCATCGCCTTTTCCGTCAAGGTTTAACTTGATATAGATGTCGGTTTCTTTAGTGGTGCGGCGGTGTTCAACAATGCGCTGGCCCAACTTCAGGTATTCGTAAATGTCTTTCCAGTCGGTTGTTTCAACAGCGATGGTTTCTTTTACTTCTTCCTGCCAGGCATCTGTATTAAATTCCTTGCCGCCCAAATTCGATTGGTTGTTTAACCATAAAGCTTTTGCACCGAGGTTTTTAGCCAGCAGTACATCATTCTTCCGGTCACCTATTACAAACGAGTTTTTAAGGTCGTATTTACTTTCGTCAAAATATTGAGTAAGCATGGCCGTGCCGGGCTTGCGCGTAGGGGCATTGTCAGCCGGGAAGGTGCGGTCTATATACACGGCATCAAATTTCACCCCTTCGTTCTCGAACGTTTTGAGGATAAAATTATGTACCGGGAAAAATTTCTCGTTAGGGTGAACAGGCGTGCCTAATCCATCCTGGTTGGTCACCATCACCAGTTCAAAATCCAGTTCGGCTATTTTGGGCAGGTATTGCAGCGCGCCGGGGTAAAACTCCAACTTGTCGAATGAGTCCACCTGCTCATCTGCCGGCTCTTTCAGCATGGTGCCATCGCGGTCAATAAAAAGTATCTTTCGCAGGTTGCTCATTTGTAATCTTGTAAATGATTGATTAATTGTTCGTTTTCAGCGGGTGTGCCAACAGTTATCCGCAGGCAGCCTTCGCATAATTCTACCTTCGATCGGTCGCGCACAATGATGCCTTTTTCTACCAGGAAGTTATAAATATCCTTACCCGCCGTTGTTTTAACCAGGATAAAGTTAGCGTCGGATGGATAGATATCCAACACAAAATCAAACTTTTTTAATTCAAGTACTAATTTATCGCGCTGGTTTAAAGTTTCTCTTATCCAGTTATTTATGGTGTCTATATTATTCAAAGCCTGTAACGCCAGTTGTTGCGATGCCTCATTAATGTTATACGGCGGTTTTACTTTATTCATAACCTCAATGATCTCTTCGCTGGCAAAGGCCATGCCCACGCGCAAAGCAGCAAGCCCCCAGGCTTTCGACAACGTTTGCAATACCACGAGGTTAGCATATTCGGTCAGTTCCTGTATAAAGGTTTTCTGCCGGCTGTAGTTGATATAAGCCTCATCAACGATCACTAACCCGCTAAAGTTGGCCAGCAGGGTTTCTACATCCCCGCGGTTCATGGAGTTCCCGGTAGGATTATTGGGCGAGCAGATGAAGATAAGTTTAGTATGCTAGTCTATAGCTGCCGCAATGCCTTCTAAGTCCAGCTGGTAATCTTCCGTAAGCAATATTTTACGGGTTTCAATGTCGTTGATGTTGGCTGATACTTCGTACATGCCATAGGTGGGCGGCACAAGTATCACATTGTCAACACCCGGATTGCAAAAGCTGCGAAACAGGATATCGATGGCTTCATCGCTGCCATTGCCTAAAAATATGTTGCGGGGCGGTACGCCCTTTATCTCGCTCAAGCGCTTTTTAACTTTGTACTGCAACGGATCGGGGTAACGGTTGTAGGCAGTATCCAGTGGCGAGCCGAAACTGTTCTCGTTGGCATCTAAAAACACGCTGGCCTCACCCTTGAACTCATCCCGTGCGGAGGAGTAGGGTACCAAGTTTTTGATGTTGTTTCTAAGTATATTATTTAAGTCGAACATTATTTCAATAATTTAAAATCATGTGAAAAGGTCCATTTTACATGATTGTATCCATAGAATATAATCCTGCCATTTTCACCATGCGGCCAAAAAGAGGCGTGTTCCTCGTCTAAATTATCGGTAATTAAAAATTGGCTTCTTACTATCCCTGTTTCAGGGCTGTACTCGGCGGCACTTACATCAAAATTGCCGGATCTATTTGACTTATATTGCGAAAAATATATCTTATTGTTGATCACATGTGGTGCCGACTTATATAAATCAAAGTGTTTAACTAATCTCGTAAGCGGAACTTCCCGGCCATTTAATGCAACAATATATTGGTCAGGATGCAGGTTTAAAGTGCCAAAAGACATTTCCTCCTGGTAATGAGGCCGGCATAATCTGAGAAATAAGTAATTCTCTTTGTTTATATGTTGTAGTCCGATGCTCAGGTGGATAGTATCTGCCTGTTTATCTCCTTTTTCAACAATAGCGTAATATCCATCCAAAGTTCCTGAGCCATAATAACCGGTATCAATTACTGTAAACCCATTAATTAGCTTGTATGGCTTGAACGCTTTTTTAGCGGCTACTACTTCCAATGAATCAGCTACAGTCATTGAATCTACCATTTTAACTGTCGCAAGGCTATCAGCTACGTTATCATCATCTGCGATACTGCGGTTCTGATTACCTGTACAGGCTGCAAACATCATCAGGCAAATAAGATAGATCAGCGCTTTCATTTTTATAAATTATCGTTACGTACAGCCACCGCATTCGCATGCGCGTGCAATCCCTCTAACTCGGCCAGCGTTTGTACCGCCGGGCCTATATTTTTCAACCCTTCGGCTGTAATAAACTGGAATGTTATCTTCTTAACAAAAGAATCAACTGAAACACCTGAATATGCTTTAGCATAGCTACTTGTGGGTAGCGTATGATTGGTGCCTGATGCGTAATCCCCTGCGCTCTCCGGTGTTAAATTCCCCAGAAATACCGAGCCTGCATTACTGATGCTACCGGTGATGGTTTCCCATTTATCCGTTGCCAGTATCAGGTGCTCAGGTGCGTATTGGTTGCTGAAAGTAATAGCTTCGTAAAGGTTGTCAACTACTACGATATAGGAGTTGTCAATAGCCTGCTGTGCTATCTCGGCGCGGGGTAATGTTGCTACCTGCCTGTTTACTTCGGTTATGGTTTCAGCCGCAATGTCGTTCGAGGTGCAAACCAACACCGACTGGCTGTCAATACCATGTTCAGCTTGTGCCAGCAAGTCGGCGGCTATATATTTAGGCGTTGCCGATTCGTCAGCAATTACCAATACTTCCGAAGGGCCGGCCGGCATATCAATAGCCGTTGTAGTAGTTGATTGTACGATGGTTTTAGCCTTTGTAACAAATTGGTTTCCAGGGCCAAATATCTTATCAACTTTAGTAATACTTTCGGTTCCGTAAGCCATCGCCGCTATGGCTTGCGACCCACCTGCGAGGAAGATCTTATCAATCCCAAGCATTAAAGCTACATAAGCAATAAAGGCATTTACCCCTCCATTCTTTTGCGGCGGAGAGCAAACGATGATCTCGTGGCAGCCTGCAATTTTTGCGGGTATACCAAGCATTAAAAACGTGCTTGGTAATACGGCCGTGCCGCCGGGAATATACAAGCCGACTTTTTCAATAGGCCTTAATTCGCGCCAGCAGGTTACGCCAGGCATGGTCTCAATTTTGTCCTCGCTTTTAAGCTGTGCCTCGTGAAATTTGTAAATGTTTTGATAAGCGGTATCTAATGCCGCTTTTTGCGTGGCTGATACGGTTGAAGCTAAAATTTCTAACTCAGCTTTATCCAAGTAAAGCTTATCCAGTAATACTTGGTCAAACTTTGCGGCATAATCAAATAGGGCAGCATCGCCGTTTTGCTGTACACCGGCAATAACTTCCTCCACAATGGCGCGTATCTCGTTAGCCGGGTCAACGTTGCGCTGTACCAGTTTGGCGATATCCGCTTTGCTTAAGTCTGAATAGTTGTACGTTTTCATTAGCCTCACCCCGGCCCTCTCCAAAGGAGAGGGAGTTTTTATGTAATGGCGACCCTCAATTAGCCCTCTCGTTTGGGGAGGGTTGGGCCTACAATATTATCTTCTCTATCGGCATTACCACTATGCCTTGCGCGCCGTGCTGTTTCAGCTGGCTTATCCTGTCCCAAAAATCGCGTTCGGGTATAACTGTATGTATGGCCACCCAGCCTTCTTCGGCTAAAGGTACAATGGTCGGGCTTTTAACACCGGGTAATAAAGCGGTTATGGCCTCTAAATTAGCCTTTGGTGCATTAAGTACCACGTATTTGGTTTCTTTTGCCCTCAGTACCGATTGTATACGCTGTATCAGTTCCTGTATCAGGTCGGTGTCTTCTTCTCCTTTGCGGCCTATCAATATCGCCTCGCTGCTCATTACATCGGCAAATGCTACCAGTCCGTTGCTTTTTAACGTGCCGCCGGTTGATACCAGGTCACAAATAGCATCACTTAAACCAAGCCCCGGCGATATCTCTACTGAGCCTGATATGGTGCGTATATCCGACTGTATGCCTTGCTGTTGCAGGTATTTACTTAAAATAACAGGATAGGTAGTTGCAATGGCTTTACCATTAAGTCCTTCAAGCGTGGTGATATCGCTGTTGTTTGGTATAGCCAGTTTTAATGAGCATTTGCCGAAGCCCAGTTTTTGCAGGTAGGCAACCTCTACTTCGGTTTCCTGTATCACGTTTTCGCCAACTATACCCAGGTGCGCAATGCCGTCCTGTACATATTCGGGGATATCATCATCACGCAAAAAAAGTATTTCTAAAGGGAAGTTTGATACCGGTGATATCAGTGAGCTTTTATAATTTTCGAAGTTTAATCCGCAGTTTTTTAGCAGTTCAACAGATTTCTCGTTGAGCCGACCCGATTTTTGGATCGCTATTTTAAGTGTTTTCACAAAATTGTATTAATGGTAAATAAATGAACCGGGGTGTTATTTCACGTAGAAACATACTTATCTATTATCGCCTTGGTGGCGATGGTGCAGATGAAGTTGATGTTTTTTATAACCGTTCATTTTTTTATAATAACCTATAGACTTATGAGGTGCTGCAAATATAGGCAGATGTTTATAAAATCAAAACTATATGTGAATTTACCCTGTAGAACTAACAACTTTTTGGCGTAAGTCTTGTGCGAGGGGAGCGAATGGCTGACTTGTGCCTCAACTGTAATTATCACAAGTATGCTCCCCGCTATCCGAAGTCTCTGACTTCGGATGAATATGCATGTAGTCTCAGACTACAGACATACAGGTTCGAAGCCGGAGACTTCGAACAGCGAGGATAAAAGGGTCTTACTCCCTCTCCTTTGGAGAGGGCCGGGGTGAGGCCTCATACACTGCCCCATCCTCCAACTCATACAATTTCTTCAGCTTCCTTACCTTTTCAATATCATCCAGCCCAATAAGTTCCGGGTGTGCGAGGGCCTTAAACCAAACGATATAAAAGTGCTTTTCGCTGTAAAATTTGGCTACATCGCTTTTAAAATAGCGTTGCGGCAGCAGTTTGGCCTTCATCCCACTGAAAAAATAAACCGCTTCGTCGGCATCCGAATAGATAGGCACCCCGGGCTTGTAAATATCCTTATGTATTTGCAGGAACACCACAAAGTCCGACTTATTCCAGTCATCGTCGGTATAACCCGGCACGCCATAGTCAAACTCATCATCGTAGCGCTTTAGGTCTATCAGCAAAATGTTATATAAAAAGCCAAGCATTAAAACCACAGCTGGTACGGCCATCCATATCCTGTTTTTTATGTTGATCCTTTTCAGTACACCGGGCACCCAGCAGGTGCAGGCAATAAGCAAAGGGATAAACAGGGGCGAAAGCAGCCTGCTGCTGATCTGCTCGAAGCGCGAAACGGTGGCGATGATGAGTATAAACAAGCTATAAACAATGGCAAAGGCGGTAAAAACAGTTTCGTAGCTGTTCAGTTTGCTTTTAAGAGTATGCCAAATCAGCCATATGATTATAGTCAGAAGTATAACTACCGCCAGTGCTTTGCCGTAAGGGTAGGCCTGTTCGGTTAAGCCCAGCCAGTTGCATAACACGGTTGCAAAGTAATACAGGTTCTCGCTAAAGGGCGTTACCGACGGTTTGCGGGTGCCTGTAGCATATCCCGTTGAAGCCGCATTAACAATGAGGTTTATAACCAGCAGCGATATGCCTGCAACGCCAAATAAAAGTATATGCGTTATTTTTTTACGAATAATGAGGCGGTTATCTAATAATATGAGCAGGCCACCGGTAACGATGACCGTTACACCGGCATAGCGGGTGAGGCAGCAAATAGCCGCCGCCAGTGCGGCTATAAGGAGGGTTTTTATATTGTGCTTTAACAGGTATTGCCTGAAAGCCCAAATAAAAATCAGTGTAGTCAGCACAAATAAAGTTTCGGACCATAGGTAAGTATATATTTCTAAAAGAGCAGGGCTTAGCACAATGGCCGCCAGCATCAGCAATTTATACACGCGGGACGGCGATTGAAATTTACTAACCATCCAGCCGCTTAAAAATATTACTGCCGCGAAAAGCAGCCCATTAATTACAGGCCCCGCAGCCACCACATTGCTGCAAAAAATAAAAACAGTGCTTAAAAAGGCGGGGTAGAACACCGGGAAAAACACCATTGGCGTGCCGTTAAAGGTGATGAGGTTGCCGTGCTTAAAAATGCTTTCGGCCGTACTAACGTACATAATGGAATCGGGTGATATACCGATGCCGCTGTATTTGGTAAACAGGTAAACAGCAAAATGGCCCGCTATGGCTGCGATGAGAGTGTCAAGGTGGTTGGTATAGCGGGAGTGGGGCATATTTACTTTTCTCTACGCCGTCATTGCGAGCGAAGCGTGGCA
>JBDSIC010000048.1:0-5742 GCA_039918195.1 Mucilaginibacter sp. | reverse complement strand
AGATTCTTCGCTATCGCTCAGAATGACAAGGGAAAATTTCTATTTTTACAGCAACAGAAGCTTATTCATAAAATGACCTATTTAGCATCACCATCGCGTTACCAAAACATGCAATACCGCCGCTGCGGGAAAAGCGGCATCAAACTATCGGCTATATCACTGGGCCTGTGGCACAATTTCGGGCATGTAGATGTGTACGATACTTACCAAAAAACATTACGCCTGGCCTTTGACAGCGGGGTTACGCATTTCGACCTGGCTAATAACTATGGTCCGCCGCCGGGATCGGCTGAGGAGAATTTCGGGCGGATATTAAAGGAAGATTTTAGCAGCTACCGCGATGAACTGATCATATCAAGCAAGGCTGGTTACACCATGTGGGACGGCCCATATGGCGATTGGGGGTCAAAAAAATATTTGGTTGCCAGTCTTGACCAAAGCCTGAAACGCATGGGTTTGGAATATGTAGACATTTTTTACCATCACCGCCCCGACCCCGAAACCCCGCTGGAAGAAACTATGCAGGCGCTTGACCTGATCGTAAGACAGGGCAAGGCGTTATATGCCGGCATATCCAACTATCCCGCAGCTGAAGCTGAAAAAGCTATCCGCATTTTAAAAGAATTGGGTACGCCGTGCCTTATACATCAGCCCAAATACTCTATGTTCGTACGCGATGCCGAAGGCGCTTTACTGGATGTATTGGGTAAACAAGGTGTAGGATGTATCCCATTTTCGCCGCTGGCACAGGGGCTGCTTACCAACAAATACCTGCACGGCATACCGGAAGGTTCCAGGGCCGCGCGTTCAACCGGTTTCCTGCAAAAAGACCAGGTTACGCCCGACAGGATAAAACAAATAACAAAGCTGAACGAACTGGCGTTGCAGCGCGGCCAATCACTTGCGCAAATGGCGCTGGCCTGGCTGTTGAAGGACGACCGTGTAACTTCGGTATTGATAGGCGCAAGCAAGCCCGAGCAACTGGCTGACTCACTAAAGGCGCTGGATAATATTAACTTTTCGAAAGAAGAACTGGAGAAGATCGAAGCGATACTAAAATAAAAATGCAGATAAACTGGGGCATAATAGGCTGCGGTGATGTGACCGAGAAGAAAAGCGGGCCCGCATTTAACAAAGTGCCTAACGGTCGGCTGGTTGCCGTTATGCGCCGCGATGCAGATAAAGCGGCGGATTACGCCTACCGTCACCACGTTGACAAATGGTATAGCGATGCCGATGAGTTGATGAACGACCCGGAAATAAACGCGGTTTATATTGCTACCCCTCCGGCCTTTCACCTGCCCTACGCCCTGGCGGCATTAAAAAAAGGCCTGCATGTTTATGTAGAAAAACCGGTTACGCTTAATGCAGATGAAGCCGAAAAAATGGCTTCCGCGGCAGAACAAACCAACGCGAAATTAACCGTAGCGCATTACCGGAGGCAGGTGCCGTTGTTCCTAAAAATTAAAGAACTACTGGATAGTAAAAGTATTGGCGAAGTACGCACTGTGCAAATGAGGTTGTGGCAATCGCGCAAGCCGGCGCTGGTTGCCAATACTGAAACCAACTGGCGGGTGCAGCCGCATTTATCGGGAGGCGGCTATTTCCACGACCTTGCGCCTCATCAGCTCGACCTGATGTTGTATTACTTTGGCGAAACTGAAAAATATCATGGCTTCTCGCTCAACCAGTCGAAATTAACGCCGGCGGATGATAATGTGAACGGGCAGATATTGTTTACCAGTGGGGTAACCCTCAACGGATCGTGGTGCTTTAACGTTGCTGAAAGTGAGCAGGCCGATCTGTGCGAGATCATTGGCACAACTGGGAAAATAAGCTTCGCGGTATTTGGCGATTACATCAAATTAAATGATGAGCTGATTACATTTACCCACCCCCAACACATACAGCAGCCTATGATAGCGCAGATAGTTCGCTATTTTAACAACGAGCGCGATAACCCATGTAGTGCTGCCGAGGCTGTCACGGTTATGAAAATAATGGACTCTTTCACCAAATAAAAAGGTGATGGTTGTGCATCATCACCTTTTTATTACTTAGCTACTTCTTCTTAGGCACCTTTGCCCCCTCTTTCCTCGCTTCGGAAAGGCCGATGGCTACTGCTTGTTTTTTGCTGTTCACTTTTTTACCGCTGCCACTTTTCAGCGTGCCTTCTTTCATTTCGTGCATAGCTTTCTCCACCTTATCCTGCGCTTTTTCTGAATACTTTGCCATGATCTTCCATTTTTAGATAATATTATCAGTACAAAATATCTGCCAAAAAACATATATTAGTGTTAGAATTAAAGCAGGCATGGGTAGGTTAAGTATTTTGTTATTATTGGTTGTGGTTTTGGCATCATGCAGCAAAAAAAGTGATAGTGTTTCGGCTAAACCACATTTTAAGGTTTATAACAAAGGTATAGACGGTAATACCGTCAGCAATTTGATCAACCGCCTTGATAAGGCTATAATATCGGCAAAACCCGACCTGGTTATCATTATGATAGGCACCAATGATGTAGGCCGCAAATTACCTTTTGACCAGTACAAGGCCGACCTTGCATTTGTTATTAAAAGTACAAAAGATATAGGCGCGGATGTTATACTCATGAGTCCTCCCCCACGCGGCACTGATATAATTAGCTTTCCCGCATATGCTTACAATGATAAAACGGATGAAATAGTAAAAATAGATTCGGCCTTGAGCAAAGAGCTTGGCTGTTTTTATATCGACATAAACAAATTGTATAAAGAGGCCGGCACCCCCAACCCTACCGCCACAAGCCTGATAAATAACGCGGCAAATAATCCCGACCGGCCCGACGGTGTACACCCGACAGCAGAGGGGATGCTGTTTATAGCTAGCAAAGTATTTGACCTGATAAAGTCGAATGGGATTGGTGCAAAAAATGCTAATATCAGTATTGTTTGCTTTGGCGACAGCATTACCTGGGGCATGGGCAGCCCGTTATCCTACCCTTCGCAGTTAGAGATACTGTTAAATAAGTAATGTACTACTTTACAAGAAAGAGCCTCTGTAAATGCTCTTTCTTGTATCTATAAATAGTAAGCTTAAATTAATGTAAGTTTTCCTGGTCTACTTTTATCTTGTTATCAGCCGAGTACGGCCCCGAACCAACTATCCAGAACAGTACCAATAGCATAAGTACAATTATCGACAGCCATAATTCAGAGTTGAAAAATGTAAAGCCTTTACCGGTATTTACAAAAAATATGGCACCTAATAAAATAGGTATCTGTACAACAACAACCAGGCGGGTAAGCAAGCCTATCATAATTAACAGGCCACCTACCAGGTTTGCCAGTGCTACAATATGTATAATTACCATGGATGCCAAACCTGAAAACCCGAAGGAATTGGCCGGAAAAAGCAAACCTTGTTGCGACCCTACCTCGCTGGCGAATTCAATTCCTTTAACTAAAATGATCAAACCAAGAAATACACGGATAACATCGAGCCATTTGGCATGATGCAGATCGCCCCAATGTTCAACTTTTTGAACTACGTTCATAATAACCTCCTTTGTTTTTTAATAATTTATAATGGTATAATGAAGTTACGAATAAAACTTGTTAATAGTCAGCTATATATAGTTAACTTTTTAACACTATAATTATATAAAACAAAAAAGCGCCCCGGTAACCGGGACGCTTTTACTTGAAAGATCAGCAGTAAACTTATATTTTCGTTATCGCTTGCACCATAGGTTTAACGATGATCTGTTTTTGTATCTGCTCAGATGTTTGCTCAACTTTGTTTAAGTTGGCATTGAGGTGAGGCGCGATAACCAATGATACAATGGACATTAGTTTGATCAATATGTTCATTGACGGGCCCGACGTATCCTTGAACGGATCACCTACGGTATCGCCGGTTACTGATGCTTTATGCGGTTCTGATTTTTTGTAGTATATCTCGCCGTTTATCTCAACACCTTTCTCGAAAGACTTTTTGGCGTTATCCCAGGCACCGCCTGCGTTGCTTTGGAATATACCCATCAGTACGCCCGATACAGTAACACCGGCCAACAAGCCACCCAATACTTCGGGGCCAAATGCAAAACCAATAATTATAGGTGTAATTAAAGCGATAAGGCCCGGAGCAACCATTTCGCGGATTGACGCTTTGGTGGAGATATCCACGCATTTCTCGTATTCAGGTTTTGCTTCGTAGGTCATGATGCCCGGTATCTCACGAAACTGGCGGCGAACTTCTTCTACCATTGCCATAGCCGCGCGGCCTACTGCCGAGATAGCCAAAGCCGAGAAGATAAAAGGTATCATACCACCCACAAATAAACCGGCCAGTACATTGGCTTTATAAATATCGATATGCTCGATACCTGCCACACCCACAAACGCCGCGAATAAAGCCAGCGATGTTAAAGCCGCCGAAGCGATAGCGAATCCTTTACCCGTTGCAGCAGTAGTGTTACCCACGGCATCCAGGTTATCAGTGCGGTGCCTTACTTCTTCAGGTAAACGGCTCATTTCGGCAATACCGCCCGCGTTATCGGCAATAGGGCCGAAAGCGTCGATAGCCAGTTGCATGGCTGTTGTTGCCATCATACCGGCAGCAGCAATAGCTACCCCGTATAAACCTGCAAAATAGTACGAGCCATATATACCAGCAGCTAATACCAGTATCGGCGCAACAGTTGATTCCATACCTACAGCCAAACCTCCAATAATATTGGTCGCATGGCCTGTTGATGATTGCCTGATGATACTCAGTACCGGGCGTTTACCCATAGCTGTATAATACTCGGTGATCATAGACATTAAGGTACCTACCACAAGGCCTACAACGATAGCGCCAAAAACACCATCTTTAGTAAACGGTATTATACCTTCTTTTAAAACACCGCCGCTCATTTCGTCACGTACCATGTGAAACTCGCCGGCAGGCAACATCCATTGCACCACAAAATAAGTAGCAATGGCCGTCAATACGATAGATGCCCAGTTACCAATGTTCAGTGCTTTTTGTACGCTGTCGGTTTCGTTTTTAATTTTAACTAACGATGCGCCAACTATAGAGAATAGTAAACCTAAACCGGCAATAACCATCGGCAATAATACCGGGGCAATACCGCCAAATTTATCAGGTGAAACAATTTCGCGGCCTAATACCATCGTAGCCAGCATGGTTGCTACGTATGAGCCGAACAAGTCGGCGCCCATACCGGCAACGTCACCCACGTTATCACCTACGTTATCGGCAATGGTAGCCGGGTTACGTACATCATCCTCGGGGATACCGGCTTCTACCTTGCCCACAAGGTCGGCGCCTACGTCGGCAGCCTTAGTATATATACCGCCACCCACACGGGCAAACAGCGCTATCGACTCGGCACCAAGCGAAAACCCTGCTAAAACGTCAAGCGCCTTGGCCATGGCTTCACTGTTTACGCTTTCGCCTTTGCTGGTAACATACATGGTGTAAAAAACAATAAATAAGGAGCCTAAGCCTATAATAGCTAAACCGGCAACACCAAGTCCCATCACGGTACCGCCGGTAAAAGACACTTTTAAAGCTTTGGCAAGGCTGGTACGCGCAGCCTCGGTGGTGCGTACATTAGCTTTTGTAGCTATTTTCATCCCGATGTAACCGGCAAAAGCCGACAGGAATGCGCCGATAACAAAAGAAACGGCGATAACCGGGCTTGATGCAGCCACCGTTGTGCCCGAATAAGCCAGTAGTATAGCTGCAACTAC